>CAZAYJ010000033.1:0-10093 GCA_964489335.1 uncultured Planctomycetia bacterium | reverse complement strand
CCTCGCAAACCCGTTCTGAAGAGGCATGAGCACAAAACCGGCGGCAAAAAGGATGAGCAAAAGCAAAGGCAGCGCCGCGACATCACTGGGACCCGCAAAGCCGAAAACATCCAGGAAATGACCGAAAAGGACAAAGGCCAGCCCGAAAGAAAAAAGCCCCGACACCAAACTCGCTATGACGAGCTTGGCCGTATCGTGCCGGAGATAATGCCCCAGTTCGTGCGCCAGGACAACCTCAATCTCCTGCGGCGTGAAGCTTTCCAGCAGGGTATCGGCGAGAAAAATCCTTTTGGTCGCGCCGAGACCGGAAACCATGGCGTTGGCCTTGACTGTCTTTTTTGAAAAATCCAGAACAAAAACATCCTTGAGTCTGACCCTGTAGCGCTCAAAAAGCGCCTGGATCCTGCGGCGGACGTCCCCCTCTTCCAGAGGCCTGACGCGGAAAAATAAAGGCAGAATCACATAAGGAAATATCCGGGCAAGCACGATACTCAAAAAGAACCAGAAAAACGCGGCCCACAGCCACCAGTCTCCGGGAAACTGCGAGAGGAAAAAATAGACACCCTCCAACAGCACCCAAGCGACGATAAAAGCGACGACGGATTTTTTCAGGAAATCCTTAAACCATCCTCCGAACGTCTGGCGGCCCAGACGGAAACGGCGCTCCAGAAAAAATCCTTCGAAAACGTCGAGAGGAAGACTGACGAGAAAAGACAAGACAAGAAAGCAGGAGATATAAAGAGCGGACAGCGAGAAAAAATCCTCCCGCACCGCCAGAAGACTTACCTTCAGGGCGCGCGACCAGCCCGTGCATAAAAAAATAAGCAGGGCCGCCACGCTACCGAAGAGGCGCAGAAAGAAGAGACGATATCGTATCGCCTGATATCGCCTGGCCTCGGGGGATGGCTCAGGGCTGTTATCTGGAAGAGACATCAGAGATATCCTCGGGGCGTTTGCGGCGCTTAGCCTTCTCAATCAAAGCCTCGAACCGCCCGTCCTGGCGCAGGTTCGAAAGGTCCGGATCCTTGCACATGAATGCGATATCTTCATAACCCAGGCGCAACGCGCGCTCGATCGCCTCGAACGATTTCGACAGATCTCCAATAAGGGAAAAACTGCAGGCCAGATTATAGTGGACATAGGGATCATCCGGCCGCAACATGGAAAGTTTCTTGTCGACCTTGAGCCCTTTGCGATACAGGCCTTTTCTGGTGTATATCTCTCCCAGCACGGTCAAGACGTCGACATAATCCGGGCGGCGGCGCAAGATACCCTCAAAAAAAGCTATCTGAAAATCCAGATCTTCTTTAGGCAGTTTTTTTGCTGTAGCCATCGTCAAAAGGAAAAAGGTTTTTACTTTTCTTCCAGGATCACCTGCTGGTTCAACTGGGACGCGATATGTTCAACAATCTTCTTGTATTCCGCATAATCTTCCGCAGCCACGTCGCGCTCCTTGACTTCCAGGGAATAAACATAATGCAGGTGACGGCTGTCGGTTACCTCATAGCGGCTAGACAAGGAAAACCATCGGGTCTGCGCCATGACAGGATCGGGAAGATATTTTACCGCAAGATGGCTGGGTAATTCAACGTCCAGTTCATCTTCCTCCACACGCAACCCTCCCGTCTCCAAAGGATAACGGCGCGTCTCCCGGGCGACAACGGACGTATCGAACCCGCTCATCTGGCTCATGATGCGCGACCGCCCCGCCTTAATGAAATACCTCGGGGCCTCAAATCGGTAAGAGAGAACGACCGGCGCATCGAGGCTGTCGGCATTCTTAATCGTATAGTCGAGGAGGTGGCCGTTCTCGGAAATGGTGCGCACCCTCTGCTTGATGCCCTCCTAGATCAAGGAAGGCATCGTGAACTTCAACCAGTATCTCTGCGCCTGGAGGATAAAACCTTCTGTCTGCAGCTCCCGCTCGCCTTTAATGGACTCGTCTTTGGCGACGGTGATCTCTGTCATGGTCACGGCCCGGTTATGGGAAGGCCCGAATAGCGGCGTCTTCACCAATACATATTCCTGGGGATAAAAGACTAGGACCAGCCGGTCCTGATCCTGTTCGGGCAAATCCCCAAAGGACGTCGTGGAAGCCGTGGCATCCATGAAGACCAGGCGGCCCTTGACCTTGACGGCCGCGATCGCATGGTTGAAGAGCAGACTCGGAAGGTCTTCCTGATTGTCCAGACTGTCGTCCGTCGAGATAAGGACGGGATATGCCTCGATACCGGCCTTTTTCAGCATCGCGACGAGCAAAATGGCCTTGTCTTTGCAATCTCCGTATTTGTTGCTGAAAATCTCCGGGGCTTCGTGGGGCTCATAGCCGGCGTCGCCGTATTCCACGGCCACATAACGGATCTCCTGGGCGCAATAATCATAGATGGCGCGGATTTTATCCTCTTCCGTTTTTTTATCCTTCACCAGCTCTGCAACCTTGGCGGCGATCGCATCGTCAGCGCGGATCTTGTCCTGATAAAGACCGCGCCACCAGCGATAGATCTCTTCCCAACTGGCAAACGTCGTCAACAAAAGATAGGCGTTGACCTTGGAGATGGGCGGCATGGATGGCTCCGGAATGATCTGTGGCACATCCTTGAATTCCAGACTGTAAATACGCTCGTCCCCTACCTCACGGACCACGGGCTCCATGTTGAAGCCAAACGTATTATAGCCGGCATTAACCACCTTATGACGCAGCTGCCGGTCCTTGGGGATCGCCAGAACCACGCGCTGCAGGAGGATCGGTTCGTCCATCTGGAGCCAGTAAACGCTGTCAAAATCTTTCTGATTGGGAAGCTTGGTCTGCAGGATCTTCACCTTGTATTCGATGATGCAACCGGGTGTCACCTCGGGCATGGAGATAATGCGGGCCCGCGCATTGCTGTAAAGCGGATAATTCATGTAAAGCGAAACATCCCTGATGTTTTTGTCTCCGACGGAAACGACCGTGCCGTCCGGTCGGATGGTGCGCGCGTATTCAAGATCCACAGTCTCATAGGTCGAGTCATACGACAGCGTCACCTCGCCGTAGTTCTCCTTGCCGCGGTCGTTTAAGATCTTGATGACGTAATGATGCTCGGACTGGACCTGGCAATTTTTTGTCAGCCGGATCGTCTCATCCGCCAGAAGATACAGGGCGCTGGCATCTGGATAGGCCTCGGCCGAAGGACTTTTCTCGACAAGGGACCGGACTTCCGGCGAGACGCCGGCGAAACGCGCCTCCGGCACGGAAAGATTGATGAGCGCGATACGCTCGCGCGCCCGGGCGCCGAAACCGGGGTCATTCTGGATGCGGCGGTATATCTTCAACGCCTGGTCGTAGAGATTGGATTTCTCCAGCGTCATGGCGTAATAATACAGGTAATCGGGTTCCCCTGTGTCTCCCAGCCGGTTAAAGACGTCGAGGGCCTTCGTGTATTCCCCGTTCTGGAAAAACGCCTCGGCCAGGAGTGCCTGGGATTCAGGCGAACGGCAACCTTTCAGGCGTTCGGCCGCGTCGCCGAAGCGCCCCATACGCAGATACAGCCGGCCCAGCTTGACGCAGACGGCATCTCTGGCCTTGCCCTCGGGCAGGGCGGCGCCCAGAACCCCTTCGTAGAGACGGACGGCCGTCTCTGCCGCGGCCCGGGAGGCGGCGGCATAGCGGTCCGCGGTCCACGTCTGAAGGTCGGAGGCGCGACATCCGCAAAAAAAGACGCCGCAACAAACGGCGGCCAAAAGGTTCTTGATGATCTTCCCGTTGTTATTCATTGTATCTATTCTACCGGATACAGCATGCCTTCTCAACGTCGTTTTTATAAACTTCGGCGAGATGGCTGACCAGCGGCCCCCGGCGGTCTGAACCGACAGGCCTGCCGTTGTATCGTGTCACGGCGACGACGCCAATGAGCGCGTTCGTCACAAATATCTCCTCGGCGCCGTAAAGCCATTCGGGGCCGAACGCCGTCTCATAACAGCGGACCTTCATGCCGCTCAAGAGCTCAAGGATCCTGGTGCGGGTGATACCGGCGAGACAACCGCTCTCCAGGGGCGGCGTCAACACATCCCCATGCCTGACACAAAAAACATTCGTGCGCGATCCCTCCACCAGTTCAAATCTGGTGTTCAGGAAAAACGCCTCATCCGCTTTTTGGGAGGCGGCAAACAAGCCGACCCGACGGTAAAAATCGCGATGGACGGTTTTCACGCAAGGGACATCCGAAAAACCCGTCTGTTCTTGATCGTAGAGGACGGCCGAAAACACAGGGGGTTGCTTCGCAAAGACCCCGGCGGGCAGAGGTCTTTGCGTGATACAGACTTCTGCTTTGCCGCGGTGCGCCCCGTTACAAAACCTATTGGTAACGGGGGCCGCAGAAAGAACCAGCCGCAGGGCACCGTCCTGGAGGCCGTTGCGCCGGATCAACTCCTGGACGGCTTTCATAAGTTCTTGGCGCACAGGGACTTTAAGACCAGCCACTGGACAACTGGCCTGTAAACGCTTCAGATGCCTGTCCAAGAGGTACACTCTGCCATGGCGCACGCGCATTGTCTCAAACAACCCCGCGCCCTGTTTACAGTAGGCCGCGGCTGCGCTGGTGCTGATCGCAGCCTGACGGATAAACCGCCCGCCAAGATATATCTGTTTCATAACGTCTGCCTCCCGGTCAAAGCCTCGAATAAAACACGCGCCTTGATCAGGGTCTCCTCATACTCCTTGTCGGGATCCGAATCCGCGACGATACCGCCGCCGACATGGAAACTCACCCGGTCCCCTTGTTTCAAAAGCGTGCGGATGAGGACACTGAATTGCAGTGTCTCATGAAAACTCAAGTATCCCATAGACCCCGTATAGATGCCGCGGGCCTCGGGCTCCAGTTCCTCGATCAACTCCATAGCGCGGATCTTCGGACACCCTGTCACAGACCCGCCGGGAAAGCAGGCCCTGAGCAGATCCCAGCGGTCGCGGCTGGGATGAAGCCGACCTTCGATCTCGGCCGTCGCCTGAAAAACCGAACGATAGGCCTCAATGGTCCGTCTCTGGCGCAACTTCACTGTGCCGTAATCGCAGACCCGGCCGAGATCGTTGCGTTCCAAATCCACGACCATCAGCAATTCCGCTCTTTCTTTGATACTCTGCCAGAGTTCCCGCCTGCTTTGCCCATCCTTGCGGCGCTCGCCAGTCCTGGGCCGCGTTCCCTTCATCGGCCGCGTCGTCACCGTCCGGCCGTCATAAGACAAGAATTGCTCGGGAGAAGCACTGATAATGCTAAAATCGTCCCCTCGAAAGAACGCGCCGAAAGAAACAGGAAAAACGCGGGCCAGGCGTTCATAAAGCTGCCAGTCATCCAACGAGGTGCGGCCGGAAAACCGTTGAGACAGATTAATCTCATAGATATCGCCGGCCGCGATATACGCCTTGGCCTTCCTGACCGCCGCCAGATACTCTTTTTTCGTAAAATCGGATTGCCATCTCGAAAGACGCGGCGAAGATGGCGCCTGGCGTAAAGCCCAGGACCGCGTCTTGTCCATTTCCAGCACGGCCATCATCTCGTCAAGGCGCCGCCGGGCCCTTTTTTTGCGGCTGGGGCCGTGTTCGGGAAAACCGCTTGAAAAAATAAGCATCTCGTTTTTGAGCCGGTCAAAGACGGCGACGCAATCATAAAAACCGAACAGCACATCCGGCGCACCCGTCGGAGATTTTTTCCTGCGCCGGATGCGCTCGAAAGAAAAACCGAAATCATATCCCATAAACCCCGCAGCCCCGCACAAGAACGGATAGGCCAGGCGTTCGTCTTCGGCCAAAACATATTCTTTCAAACACGATCGCAGGGCTGCGGCGACAGAATCCAGAGTCTCTATCCGGCCGTTTCCTTGCTGCAGCGTTGTGCGGCCGCCCTGGTGGCGCAGAACGGCAAAAGGAAAAGCGCCGAAAAAGGAAAAACGGCCCCGTCGGGGATGCCCCTGCGCGCTCTCCAGCAAAAAGGCGTGCGGCGAGCAGGAAAAGGGCCCAAAACAGCGACGCACAGGCGCCGGATCCTTGATCAATTTATAGGCCACGTGCGTCATCTTTCAAAAGGACGGTGTAGTTGGGGATGATCCGTGACGGGTGATACATCTCTTTTGTCCGGCGGACGTTGTCCAGACCAACGGCGTCCATGATATTGATTTCTTCGCAGGGCCCGCAACGGCGGCTAAACTCCCGGAAGGCGTAAGCGGCGATTCCCTTGAAAGAGAGGTCTGCGAACTCAAAGTTGATGCAAAACTCGCCGCCGGAAAGAAAAAAACCAGAGCTGAAAGCCTGAAGGCGGCCGCCGCACTCCACAACCACGGATTTTACCTTCAGGCCGGACAGCGACCCCAGCATGACCTCCAGGACCTGACGGCTGTCGTCGAGCATAAGCCGATAGATCTCATCGCGCCCTTTACGTCTTTTTTCCTGCGCCCATCGGTCGTGTAAATCCAGGACAGCGCGGCGATCGTCCGGCCGGTACGCCCGCACACGGGCCTGATAGTGTTTTTCAAAATAATTGCAGAGATTCCTCTGGTGCCGGTAATTGTTGCCGGCGAGCGCGACCATGTCTTTGCGGCGTACAACATATTCGTCGCATTTCTTGTAATAGCGAAAGGTTTCTTGATCGAAACGGGCCAAATCCTCTGCGGTCACGTTTTCGATACGCGAGATGTCCCGGTTGCGGTTTTTCTCTTCCATAAACCTGAAGCACTCTTTCAAAACCTCCCCGTCGATCTCTCCAAGGGGCGGCAGATACATAAAACAGCCGGCGCCGCTTTCAAAAAAACAACACAAGGCATCATGCACACAGGCCCACCGGATCGTAAACAGGCGGCGCCAGACAGCGATATGGGCAAACGCATATGCTGCCAGCGGCCGGCGGACTCTTGACAGATAACGATCAAAAATCCCGCGGTCAGAAAGACGAAGAAGGCGAAGTTTCATATGACTACGGCGTCAAAATCCAGGCAAGACGGCCACAACGTCATAATCCGACGGATATTCCTGGAAGATCTGCGGCTCTCCCGCCGCTATGTCCTTAAAGGCCTGCGAAAGAAGGAATTTCTTAAGATAGACGATGTATTCACGGGTTAACACATCCTCCAGGTGTTCGCGGATATACGGACACCTTGTGTCTACGGCAAGAACCGCCTGGCCTTCGTGGCGCGCCAAAAGGAACGGATAAATCTGGCAATCAAGGGGCCGGAAAGGATATATCTTGCATTTTGCCCTATCGGCGTCAAAACAGGAACAGATGAAATGGTCGCCTTGGGCCTCGAGGCCGATGCGCGCCGCCTGACGGCCGGAGCCGCCTTCATGGCTGAAGACACAACTAGGCACGATATCTTTTTGTGTGAGTTCCCGGATCTCCTCATAAAGAAACAAGGGCGACCAGACGCTTGGGTTCTGAGAGAAACGACAGCAGCCGTCGCAGGACAAGCATACCCCTTCAGGTATCAACTGTCTTATGGCAATCATGACTCTCCTTGAAGTTGAACGATGACCTTCCTCTCACGGGGGCGGTTATCAAAATCGATCAGGACGATCTGCTGCCAGGTGCCCGCAGCAAGCTTACCTTTTAAGAAAGGCACGGCGAGAGACGGTTTTAACAGTGAAGCGCGCAGATGGGAAAACCCGTTGGCATCCCCCCAGGTGGCATCATGACGATAACCCTTCTTTTCGGGGATGAGCTTCTCAAAAAAATCCCTGATATCCTGCTCGAGGCCCGGCTCGTATTCACAGGTTGTCAGGCCGGCTGTGGAACCGACGACAAAAACGAACACGGTCCCCTCTTTCAGCCCTGAGCGCGCCACAATGCCGGAGACATCCGAAGAGATATCGACGATATCACAATGCCCCTGCGTCCGATATGTCAACTCTTGAGATAATATCTTCATAAAGGGGTCGCCAGACGCCTGACGCCTCTTCCTTCAAGGGGGATTATTTGACGATACTGCCCTCTTTGACGTAACGGTCGGGAGACAGGATGGAAACACCCGTGTCATCGGAGGCCGCCAAAAGCATCCCCTGGCTCTCGACGCCGCGGATAACGGCAGGTTCCAGGTTATCCACAAGAACGACCTGGCGTCCGACGAGCTTGTCGGCTTCGTAAAAGAGACGGATACCGGCGACGATCTGCTTGATCGTTGTGCCTGTATCGACGGTCAACACATACAGGCGGTCCGCCTGGGGATGAGGTGCGGCCGTCTTGATTGTCGCGATCTTTAATTCTGCCTTTCTGAAATCCTCATAAGTAATCATAATTGCCAGCTCTTCCTTTGTATAGATGCCTTGGGATGATTTTTGTTTACCCTTCTACGCGCCGAGACCTTTAAGCTCTTTTAAAGCCTCCTCAATCATTTCCTTCGGATAATGGAAATCCTTGAGATTGCCGGAGAGATAATTGTCGTAAGCGGTCAGGTCAAAATGGCCGTGCCCGCTGTAATTAATGACGATGCACTTGGCTTTCTTCTGTTCCCTGGCGACGAGGGCTTCCTGAATACCGGCATGGATGGCATGCGCGGTCTCCGGCGCCGGCAGATGGCCCTCGGCCTTGGCAAAAAGGATCGCCGACGAAAAGATGCCCGTCTGGGAAACAGAGACGGGGCGGATGATCTTTTTATCAATCAACGCGCTCACCAAAGGCGCGCAGCCGTGATAACGCAGACCGCCGGCATGGATACCCGGCGGGATGAAGCTATGGCCGAGCGTATACATCTTCAACAGCGGCGTCAGCTTGGCCGTATCCCCGTAATCGTAACAGAACGGGCCGGCGGTCATCGTCGGGCACGCCGTGGGCTCTACCGCCACGAAATCGATCTTGGCCCCTTTGAGCTTGTCCTTGACAAACGGGAAAACAAGTCCCGCAAAATTACTGCCGCCGCCGACGCATCCGACAAGGACGTCCGGTTTTTCACCGATCATCTTGAGCTGTTTTTTGGTCTCCAGGCCGATGACAGACTGGTGCAAAAGCACATGGTTCAAAACACTCCCGAGAGAATACTTGGCATCGTCATGGGTCGCTGCGTCCTCGACCGCCTCTGAAATAGCAATCCCCAGACTCCCCGGCGTGCCGGGATGTTTTTTGAGGATCTCCCGTCCGGCGCGGGTACGGTCTGAAGGAGACGCAAAGACTTCGGCGCCCCAGATATGCATGAGGGATTTTCTGTGGGGTTTCTGCTCAAAGCTCACTTTGACCATGTAAACGGTACACTTCAAACCGAAGATGCTGCAGGCATGAGACAAGGCAGAACCCCACTGGCCGGCGCCCGTCTCCGTGCAAATACGGCTGACGCCCTCTTTCTTGTTGTAATATACCTGGGCAACGGCCGTATTGGCCTTGTGGCTGCCCGGCGGGCTCAAGGATTCATCCTTATAATAAATTCTTGCAGGCGTCTTTAAGGCCTTCTCAAGACGCAGGGCCCGCTTCAGGGGCGCCGGCCGCCAGATCTTGTAAATCTCGCGGATCTCGTCCGGAATATCGATCCAGCGCTCCCGGCTCAACTCCTGCTTGATCAGGGACCTTGGGAATATCGGCTCCAGTTCCTTGGGATCAAGGGGTTTTTTTGTCGCCGGATTCATGGGCGGCGCCAGCTCAAAAGGCAGGTCTGCGGCGACGTTATACCACGCGTAGGGGATATCTTTCTCGGGCAAGAATATCTTTTCTTCTGAAGTGCGCATAGAGCCTGCTCCTTATTTTTCCTTGAGTTTTTCTTCCAGCCTTCTGAGACGGACAAGAATTTCGTTGGTTTTGAGATAACCGCAGATCAACTCCCGGATGAATGCCGTCAGCAGAAAAATAACCAGGAATGCCGCCACCAACGAAATCCACGGATGCTGCCGGATAAACTGTCCCCAGGTATCCATCCAGGTAGGCCGCTGGATGCGCTGGGAAGCCTGGGCAAAGGCCTCGATCAGGGCATTACGGAAGTATTCGCTATCCTGAAGCACGGGGTCAAAGGAATTAGAGGGCATAATTCTCCTGTTTTTAGGACATTATTATACCCTGACAGGAAGGGATTTTGATTAGAAATCGTGGTGCGGGGCAAAAAAAGAAGGCTGGTGATTAAACCAGCCTTGATGAGTAAAGCGCTTAGTGCG
>CAZAYJ010000032.1:0-10125 GCA_964489335.1 uncultured Planctomycetia bacterium | reverse complement strand
CGTGTTGAAGCATCCCGGCCGTTTTATCTTCGGCGTCGCTTTCCTGGGTGTGGTCAGCTATGCTCTGGTGTCTTTCTTGCAGGAAAACGACGAAGCGAAGATTCGGCGCGCCGTCTATGCCGCCGTCCTAGGCGTCGAAAGAAACGAGTCGGCGCGCTACGGGCGGGTTCTTTCAGCGTCGTATAGGGATGAATACGGCAACGACAAGGCATCGATCCTTAAGATCGTGGCGGAGGCCTTCAAGGACTATAAGCCTTTCAAGGTTGAGATCAAGGCATTGAAAACAGAGGTTCAGGATTCAGCGGCGACGACACAGATCGCCTATCGCTGTCTGTTTAAGAAAAACGCCGCTGGCGACCAGATCTATTACGATGCCGGGAAACTCGTCGCTTCCTGGCGCAAGGAAACATCCGGCTGGAAGATCGTCAAGATAGAATATACGGGTTCCCAGGAAATGCTGTTTTTGCCCGTTGTGGCATAAGGAGGGGTATTTCATAAGAGGGCCGGCGAGGGGAGGACCTATGGCGGCAGGAGCAAAGAAGAATTGCAAGACATGCGGCAAGAGCGTCGGGGATCACGGCCATCTGTGTACACCCCTGAAGACCAAAGACGAAACGTGCGATTGGTGCGGTTCGCTGATCATGGATGCGCGGCATATGTGCGACACCAAGCTTAAAAAATTGAGCTACATTTGCAATTCGTGCGGCCGGTTGGCGCTGGCGCCTCAGTATCTTTGCCGACCCCGCAAGATCAAAAAGGCGTAGGTTTTAGAGGCGGTTTTCGGAGGTTAAGAGCGGGGAAGTTCAAGAGGCATGCGGGAAGGCGAGAGCTTTTCAATGATAGAGCCCAGCGCCTTTCGGTGTGCCTTTTTCATTTTCAGCTCGTTACAGAGGCGCATGGATTTTTTCTGGAGTCTTTTTATCCTTTCCAGACACGAAGCGTAGGAGCCGCTGGAGACGATCAGGCGGCGCAGGACGTCGAGATCCGCGAGCGTCTTGTCGTTTTTCTCGAGGATGCGGCGCAGCTGGGCGCGGGGTTTCCCGCGCAGGTTATTATAGGCCCCGAAGACCAGAAGGGTTTTTTTGGATTCGTTGAGGTCTGTCAGGACGGGTTTTCCGATGACGTCCTGTGTGGCGAAAAGGTCAAGTATGTCATCGTAGATTTGGAAGGCCTGTCCTGCGGCCAGGCCGAGCTGGGAGAGCTTTTTCTGTTGTTCCGCCGGCGCACCTGCGAGGATCGCGCCCATGAGCAACGGGCACTCAAAGGTATAGCGCGCCGTCTTGAGGGTGTAGTTTAAAAGGATACGGTCTTGCGTCAAATCGTCGATGTCCTCGTGGCCGGAGACGATATCGATGAATTCTCCTGCGCCCGTGTAGGCCGCTGTTTCGGCGAGTTTTCTCAAAGTTTCTTCTTTGCGGCGGCGGTCTTCTTTGACCGATGTCAGCGAGGCAATGGCCAAAGCGAAAAGGATGTCTCCGGCCACGATTGCCAGGTCCTTGCCGATTCTGGCTTTATCGGGAAGGTGCAGCGTATTGTCGAACATCTTGTGGAGCGTCGGTTTGCCTCGCCGCAGGCTGGAATTGTCTATGACATCGTCATGGATCAACATGTAGTCATGGAGAAGTTCGATGGAGGCGGCCGAGATAAAGAGGGAATCATCGTCGCCCGTTGATTTTGCAGCATATCCTTTGTAGCTTAAGACAAAAAGGAGGGGCCGGATGCGCTTGCCTTTGCGCAGGACGAATTCTTTTGTGAAGGCGAAAAGATGGTCCGAGACCTGGCGTAGCCGGTAGTGCCGATTGGCTTCATCCAGAACCCGCCGGATCCCTGTATTGATTTTGTTTAAGTATCCTTCTATCATGGATTTAGTGATGTGTGCGAATCGTTATTGATGCCTCACTGTAGCATAAAAGGCCGGCGACCGCAATACTCTTGCAAAGCTTTTGGAAGTATAATATTATATAGTTTACCCCGCATCCAGAATGTTCCATCTGTGAAGGCGAAGATTGGCGGTGTCTGGAAGCATTGCCATGGGCATCCGGGCGGGATTCCGCGGCCTGGGTGCTTGGGGAGGTTTTGTGGGAGATATTATTGTTATCGGAGCCGGATTCGCCGGTTTGGAGGCGGCTAGGGTTTTTTCCAGACATCGAAAAGACCTCGGCGGCCGGCACGTCATTGTCGTTGACGCCAAGAGGACTTTCGATTTTCTGCCTCTTTTGCCGGATGTCGCCGGTGGCCGCATCCTACGGGACCATACAGTCCTTGATGTGGCGGAATACCTGGAGAGACTCGGGGTGAATTTTGAGAACGGCGAGGTGGCGTCCCTGGATATGGCGGCCCGCGAAGTGCGCCTGAAGGACGGCCATGCGCTGGGATATGAATATCTTCTGGTGTGTTGTGGCTCTGTGACGAATTTTTATGGAGAGTCTGAAATAGAAAAGCGTGCGTTGAAGCTCGATGCGGCCGATGATGCCGCCGTGATCCAGAATACAGTTGTCACGTATCCGCAGAAGAGATTTTTGATTGTTGGCGGCGGCTATACGGGTATTGAGATCGCCACGAATATCGCCAGATCTTTGAGGCGGCGCGGCATAAAGAAATACAGCATCCATGTCATTGAGCGTCAAGAGGATATTCTCATGGCCCTGCCGGAGCGGATGAGGGATTACTGCCGTCTGAACCTGTGCCGCATGCGCATCCAGCTTCATGCCGGCGCCTCCATCAGTCAGCTGGCAGAAAACAGCGTGACGTTGTCCAACGGACTTCGTATCGAGGATTGTGTTATCATCTGGGCCGCGGGTGTGCAGACCCCTGATTTTGTGCGTCATCTGCCGTCTGAACGGGACGCGCAGGGGCGCCTGAAAGTTGACAGGACATTGCGCTTTGCCGATGGGGCCTTTGCAGCGGGTGACGCTGCGGCTTTTGCCAACAAAGGCAGGGCCTTGCGCATGGCCGTCCAGTTTTCTCTCAACGAGGGGCATCTGGCTGCCGACAATATCCTGCGGTTATGCGCGGGCCGCAAGAAACTTAAAGGATATAAGCCGGTGGATTTGGGGTATCTGGTGCCGATGGCGAATTTCCGCGCCTGCGGGAGAGTTTTGGGTGTTCCTGTCAGAGGTATCGTGGGGTGGTTGTTGCATTATATGATGTGCCTCTATCGGAGCCTGACGTTGCGTCATCGTTTAGGTATCATGTGTGATATTCTTTTTAGATAGGGAGACTTCGTTTGAAAAAGAAAATCTTTTTTATATACGCCCTGATGTTGCTGGTGGGCGGCTGTGCCACAGTCCAAAAATTCCCTTTCACGACGCAGACTATTCATGACACCGTCTACTTCCCGGTGATGGAGATGTGTTTGGCCGACGGTGTAACGTGGGATTACGATCCTTTGAGCCAGGTCCTCCTCCTCAAGAAAGATTCAAGGACGCTTGAGCTTCTGGTTGGCAGCGACCGGGCTATTTTTGGGAATGCGCCGATCCAGTTATCTCAACCCGTGGTTTTGAAGGATAGTGTGGTCTGGGCGCCCGTAGAGGTGCGTTCTTACCTTATCCCTCTGCCTTGTCCCGTTACGGCGAAGGCCGGAAAGGAGAGGGGGGCCTTTTTGAGGCCGGTCAGGATTGTCGTTCTGGATCCCGGGCACGGTGGCAAGGATCCCGGCGCCATCGGCAAGAACGGCTTGCGCGAAAAAGACGTCGTTTTGGACGTCGCCACAAAGGTGCAGCAGGAACTGGAGCGTTGCGGGGTCGTCGTTTATCTGACGCGCGATGACGACCGGTTTATCCCGCTTGCCGAAAGGCCGAAGATCGCCGCGCGCAAAAAAGCCGATATTTTTGTCAGCATCCACGCCAATGCCACCAGGTCCCGCTGGATCGAGGGATTCGAGGTTTATTATTTGAGCAATGCCGTTGACGACAATGCCAGGGCCCTGGCGGCCGCAGAAAACGCGCCTTTGGAACTAGAAGACGGACACTTCCTCGAATCGGTATCCTTAAAGGCGATCCTGTGGGACATGATCCAGACGGAGAACCGCAAAGAGTCGATCGAGCTGGCCAGGGATCTCGGTGATGTCGTTTCTTCCTCTATGAATTTGAAGATGCTCGGTGTCAAGGGCGCCGGTTTTGCCGTTTTAAAAGGTTCCTATATCCCGTCGGTCTTGGTAGAGATCGGCTATCTCTCGAACCGGGACGGCGAAAGAAAATTACGCGATCCTCAATACCGCAAGCGTATGGCCGAAAGCATCGCGGCAGGGATCATGAAATTCAAGTTCTATGCGGAAGGGTCGGAATAGAAAAATTGCGAGGAAATAACCTAAAGAAGGGGCAAAATTAATGGACAAAGCGATCGGTGTATTCGATTCCGGCATCGGCGGCCTGACCGTCGTTAAAGAACTTTTCAAGCTTCTGCCTCATGAGGACATCGTCTATTTCGGCGATACCGCCCGCGTGCCTTACGGCGTCAAGTCCCGCGAGACGATCATCAAGTTTTCCCTGGAGAATACGCTTTTTCTTCTGCAGAAGAACGTCAAGATGATCGTGGTCGCCTGTAATACCTCGTCGAGCCTGGCGCTTCCCGTGATCCGCCAGCACTTTAAGATTCCGATTATCGGCGTGATCCTCCCCGGCGCCAAAGAGGCGGTTTACGCCACTAAGAACGGCAGGATCGGCGTCATCGGCACGCGCGCCACGATCAATAGCGGCGCCTATGAGCAGGAGATCAAGCGCCTGGACAGCAAGATCAAGGTTTTCAGCCAGGCTTGTCCGATGTTTGTGCCGATCGTCGAAGAGAATTGGGTGGACGATGATATCGCTCTGCATGTCGCACACAAATATCTGGCGCCTTTAAAGAGGAAGAACATTGATACCCTGATTTTGGGATGTACCCACTATCCGTTGCTCAAGTCTAAGATTCAGACGATCATGGGGCGCGGTGTCCGTCTGATCGATTCGGCCCAGCAGGTGGCGCAGGAAGTGCGTCAAGTCTTGATTCAGGAAGGGCTCCTGAGCAGGGGCACAAAGAAGAGATCGACGCGCGAATATTTCGTCAGTGATGAGGTGGCGATTTTTGCCAATGTCGCCAGCCGTTTCCTGGGCGAAAAGCTCAAGGATATCAAGAAGGCAGGAGTCTGTTAAGGAGCCGGCCCATGTATGAAGTTTCCGTTTCCATGAATTTTAGCGCTGCGCACAACCTGCGGGGCTATCAGGGAAAGTGCGAGGCCCTGCATGGCCATAACTGGAAAGTCGAAGTCGTCCTGCGCTCGGCTCTTCTGGACAAGGTCGGCATGGTGGAGGATTTTACGCTTATCAAGAGCAAACTCAAAGAGGTCTTGGCCCTTTTCGACCATAAATATCTCAATACCCTGCCGTATTTTAAAAAGAAGAATCCGACGTCGGAAAACATCGCCAAGGTTATTTACGGCAAGATGAAAGAACGTATGAGAGGTTCTTCTGTCCTTCTGGAAGCCGTCAAAGTCTGGGAGACGGAGACGAGTTTTGCTTCCTATCGCGAGCCATGAAGAAGGCCGTTGTATTGTTATCGGGCGGGCTCGATTCTGCAACGACGCTGTATCTGGCTAGCGCGAAGGGCTACGACGTCTGCGCCCTTGTTTTTCACTACGGTCAGCGCCACGATAAGGAAGTGAGGCGGGCGCTGGCGATCGCACGCCGGCTGCATTGCCCCGCGCAGGTGCTTAAGATCAGATTGCCCTGGAGAGGGTCGGCGTTGCTGGATTGTTCAAAGCCGCTGCCGCAGGGGGGTAAGACGGCGCACGGCATTCCGTCGACATACGTGCCGGCGCGCAACACGATCTTTTTGAGTTTTGCCTTGTCGTATGCCGAGAGTATCGGCGCCCGCCATATCTTTATCGGCGCCAATGCCCTGGATTATTCCGGGTATCCGGATTGTCGGCCGCTGTATTATCGGGCGTGGCAGGGTTTGGCGAGGCTGGCGACCAAGAGCGGGGTAGAAGGCGCGCCCATCAGGATCGAAACGCCGCTCTTGCGCATGAAAAAATCGCAGATCATCAGATTGGGGATAAAGCTCGGCGTTCCTTACCGGTTGACGTGGTCGTGTTACCGGGGTGCAGCCAGGCCTTGCGGCCGCTGTGACAGCTGTTTGCTGAGGGCCAAAGGTTTCAAAGAAGCCGGGATAAAGGATCCGGCATTGTCATGAAGGCAAAGATTGCTGAAATATTCGATAGCGTCCAGGGCGAGGGGCTCTATACAGGCGAGCGGCAGCTCTTTGTCAGGTTCTACGGCTGTAATTTGTCTTGTTCTTTTTGTGATACGCCCTTGACGCGCTACAGGGAATACACGGCGGAAAATCTGCGCCGCCAGATCGCCGCTTACGACGGTTATCATTCCGTGTCTCTGACCGGCGGCGAACCTCTGGTTCAGGCGGAATTCCTTGCTTCGTTTCTGCCTTTGATGCGTCAGGACCGGCGGAAGATTTATCTGGAGACGAACGGCACGCTGTGGCGGGAGTTTTCGCTGGTGCGCGACGATGTGGACATCGTGGCTATGGATATCAAGCTGCCTTCCAGCGGCGGCCAGAAGCCCTGTTGGGAAGAGCACAAGAGATTTCTGGAGCTTGCCGCCGTCAAAGACGTTTTTGTCAAAATTGTCGTCGGTTTATCGACAGATGTCCGGGATATCGTCGCCTCGTCTCTCATTCTGGCGCCTTTCAGCGGCCGCATCCCTGTTGTCCTGCAGCCGGTGTGGCAGGATATGGGGCCCGAGGTGCTGGAGAAGATGGAGGCCTTCAAGCGTCTGTTGGCTGAACGCGGGGTGGATTCCGTGCATATCCTTTCTCAGGCTCATAAACTGGCAGGAGTTAAATAGAGCGATGGGGTATCGCCCACGGAAGGACATATGAAAAAATCATCTTACGAAAATTTGCAAAAGCATATACGGAATTTAAAGACTCCCGAGATCGAGGTGTGGGAAAATCAATATCCGGACAAGTCTTTTGCCGTCCATATCGAAATTCCGGAATTTACGTGTATCTGTCCGAAGACCGGCCTGCCGGATTTCGCGACAATCCTGATCGACTATGTCCCGGCCAAGGTCTGTCTTGAGCTGAAATCGCTCAAGGAGTACATGATTTTTTACCGCAACGTTGGTATTTTTCATGAGCATTTTGCCAATAAACTGATGGATGATCTTGTGAGGGCGGCCCGGCCGCGCTGGGCCAAGATCGTCACGCGTTTTAATCCGAGGGGCGGGATTACGACCGTCGTGACGAGGGAGTACCAAGGACGATGAGGAAGATTTCATTCCAGGCGATCCGTGAATGTGTCCGCCGTCTTGCCTTGGAGGCCAATGTGCGCCTTAGGGGCGATGTGCGCCGCGCAATTTCGGCTGCGGCGGCAAAAGAGACCTCGGCCCGCGGCCGCAGAATCCTCCGCGAGCTTCTTGAAAATGCGAAGGTCGCCCGGCATGACAGTCTGGCCCTGTGCCAGGACACCGGTCTGCCTGTTGTTTTCGTTGCAATCGGCCCTGACGTTGACGTGAGCGGCGTTCCCGTCGCCCGGGCAGTGCAGGAAGGCGTCGCCCGCGGATACCGCGAAGGTTATTTCAGGAATTCCATTGTTGCAGACCCTCTGCGCCGGGGAAAACCAGGTTTTGGGCCATGTATCGTGCATACGTCGTTTGTCCGTGTCAAGGGTTTGAGGGTGACGCTGTTGCCCAAAGGGTTTGGTTGCGAGAATAAGACACAGCTCAAGATGATGCCGCCCACAGCCGACGGAAAAGACGTAGAGGATTTCGTTGTCGCCGCCGTCAAGGATGCCGGCCCCGATGCCTGCCCGCCTTATATCGTCGGCGTCGGCATCGGAGGCAGCTCGGATTATGCCTGCCAGTTGGCCAAGGAGGCCCTTCTGCGGCCCATCGACAAGAGGAGCCGCATCCCGCATGTGGCCCGCATGGAAAAGGGCCTCATCCAAAGGCTCAACTGTTTGGGGATCGGCCCTATGGGGCTGGGCGGTAAGACCACGGTCCTGGGTGTCAATATCCTGACGTACCCCACGCATATTGCAGGTCTCCCCGTGTGTGTCAATATCAGCTGCCATGTCTTAAGGAGCTCTACTAGTCCTCTGACTCAATTCCATATAGACATATAGAGGAGAATCTAAGATGATCCGTCTTTCGACACCCATCGATTTTTCTGTCCTGAAATCCCTCAAGGCAGGGGATGAAGTTTTGCTTTCCGGCAAAGTCCTGACGGCCAGAGACCAGGCGCATAAGAGGATTACAGAGACGTTCAAAAAAGGGGCGAGGCCTCCCGTTGATGTCAATGGCCGTGTCATTTATTACTGCGGTCCGACAAAGACGAGGCCCGGGGAAGCTGTCGGTTCCTGCGGCCCGACCACCGCAAGCCGTATGGACAAGATGACTGTGCCTTTGCTTAAGGCAGGCCTAAAAGGCATGATTGGCAAAGGGCGTCGTTCAGACGAGGTGCGTCGCGCCATTCGTAAATACGGGGCGGTCTATTTTCTGGCGACCGGCGGTGTCGGAGCCCTTTTGTCCAAGAAGGTTATCTCTGCCCGTCTCGTCTGTTATGCAGACCTGGGTCCTGAAGCTGTCTTGGAAGTGACGGTAAAAGATTTTCCGCTTGTTGTTGGTATTGATGCTGAAGGACGGGATGTTTTCTCTTATCAAGAAAGGAAAAGATGATGGCGCGTACAGATGGTCGTGCGGCGGATATGTTGAGAAAAGTAAAAGTAACGCGCAAATTTCTCAAGCACGCCGAAGGGTCGTGTTTGATCGAGGTTGGCGAGACGAAAGTCGTCTGCTCGGCGAGCGTCGAAGAGACGGTGCCTTTGTTTTTGAAAGGCAAAAACGAAGGGTGGGTTACCGCCGAATACGGGATGCTGCCGCGTTCCTGCGAGACGCGCGTCAACCGCGAGAAGCAGAAGTCCGGCCGCACGTTTGAGATTCAGCGGCTGGTCGGCAGGTCTCTGCGCGCGGTCGTGGCCATGCGCGAATTAGGGGAAAGGACCATCACCCTTGACTGTGACGTCCTCCAGGCCGACGGCGGCACGAGGACTGCGTCCATCACGGGGAGTTTTATCGCGCTGGTCGATTGCCTCGACGTGATGAAAAAGCGCAAGATGATCCGGCGCATCCCGATCACGGATTTCGTCGCCGCGACCAGCGTCGGCATCGTTGACGGCACAACCCTCCTGGACCTGACATACGAAGAGGATGCGAAGGCGGAAGTGGACATGAATGTCGTCATGGTTTCCAGCGGCGACTTCATCGAGGTTCAGGGCACGGCGGAACGCAAGCCGTTTTCCAAAGAACAGATGGATACACTTCTGGGGCTGGCCCAAAAAGGTATCACACGGCTGATCGAGATGCAGAGGGATCTGCTGAAGGACGTGCAATAACGTGATATCCTCACCCCAAATAACAGAGCTTGTGGTCGCGACGAAAAACAAAAAGAAACTCCAGGAGATCAGGGAACTTTTGAGTGATTTGCCATTCTGCGTGACGTCCCTGGAAGATTATCCGGATGCGCCCCGCATCGTCGAAGACGGCAGGACCTTTGAGCAGAACGCCATCAAAAAGGCGGCCACGATCGCCCTTTATACCCGCAAGCTTGTCTTAGGCGAGGATTCCGGCCTGGAGGTTAAGGCCTTGCATAACCGTCCGGGCGTCTATTCGGCACGCTATGCCGGAGAGGGCGCCACTGACAAGAAAAATAACCGCAGGCTTCTGTCGGAGCTTAAAGGGGTGTCTTTGAAGAGGCGAGGCGCCCGTTATCGCTGCGCGGTGGCCTTGGCCGACGGTCAGGGGCTGATCGGGGTGGTCAGCGGCTCCTGTTCCGGCAAGATCGCGCTCAATCCGAAAGGGACGTTTGGATTCGGTTACGACCCTTTGTTTTTGATTGAAAAATTCGGCAAGACCTTCGCCCAGCTCGGACCGGACGTCAAGCATGCCATGAGTCATCGTTTCCGCGCCGTGAAAAAAGCGCGCGGGGTTATGGAGTGATAGTTGAAAAAAGGTCGCCCAGTTTCTTGAAGATTTTTTGGGTGATGGGCTGCAGTTTGTATTGCGGTTTTTGGATATTCCCCGTAATATTGATCGCTGTCATGCCGCCGGCGGTGTTGATGACGTCCCCGATAGG
>CAZAYJ010000031.1:0-10510 GCA_964489335.1 uncultured Planctomycetia bacterium | reverse complement strand
TTTTATGATTATTGTGACGGGGGCTGCTGGTTTTATCGGGAGCTGCTTTTTGGAAAAGCTTAATCGCGAGGGGATCGACGACATTGTGGCTGTCGACAGGCTTGATGACTCGGATAAATGGCGGGGTTTGGCGAATAAGCGCATTCAGGATTATCTCGATAAAGATGAACTTCTCGGGCGTATCCGTTCAAACCGCCTGCCGCGTGTGCGTCAGATTGTCCATATGGGGGCATGTAGTTCGACGACATGCACGGATGCCCGGTTTGTTATGGACAACAATTTTGCGTATTCCCGCGAACTGGCCCTGTGGGCTTTTCGCCGGAAAGTGCCTTTCTTATATGCTTCTTCGGCGGCGACATACGGAGATGGAGAGATGGGCTTTGACGACGACCCGGCCCTCCTGACGCGATTGCGTCCTTTGAATATTTATGGATACTCCAAGCACCTTTTTGACCTTTGGATCCAGGGCAACAACTATACCCGGAAGGCCACAGGCTTGAAGTTTTTCAATGTATTCGGTCCCAACGAGTATCACAAGGGAGAGATGGCCAGTGTGTTATGCCGGCGCTTTGATGAGGTCGCCGCCGGAGGAGATTTCCGCCTCTTTAAGTCCTATCGTCCCGACTACAAAGACGGCGAACAAAAACGGGATTTTATTTACGTCAAGGATGCGGTTGAGGCCATGTTCTTTTTTGTCGTTCATCCCGGCAAAACAGGCCTCTACAACCTGGGGACAGGTGAGGCGCGCAGCTGGAACGATTTGGCTAAAGCGCTGTTTGCCGCCCTGGGGCAGAAACCGAGGATTTCCTATATCGATATGCCTCAAGAGATCAGAGGGCGTTATCAGTATTTTACGGAGGCCAGGATAGAGCGATTACGGAAGACGGGTTTTACGGTGCCTTTCCGTTCCCTGGAGGAATCCGTCGCCGACTATGTCGGGTATCTCAAAGATAAGAAATATCTGTAACGCTGTTTGATGCCGGCCAGTAGGGGAGCGCATGGAACGCCATATCGAGAAATTTTTGCGCTATCTGGAGATCGAAAGAAATGCCTCGGCCCATACGGTCGAGAATTACAAGCTCGATCTTCATGAGTTCGCCGGCTTTTTGAAGGACGCTCCCGTTGAAAACGTGGATTATTTGACCGTTCGCCGTTTTCTGGCGCATCTCAAGGAACGCAACCTGACGTCGCGCAGCATGGCACGCAAGCTTTCGAGTTTGCGCAGTTTTTTCAGGTTCCTCGTTAAGGACGGTTATCTCAAGCTGAACCCTACCGATGCCGTGGCGTCTCCCAAGCAGCAGAAGTACCTGCCAAAGTTTTTGACGGAAAACGACGTCGTCAGCCTGATCGAGGCGCCGGACGAGACGACGCTACAGGGGCTCAGAGACCGGGCGATGCTTGAAACCCTTTACTCTACCGGCATGAGGATCTCGGAACTGATGGGTCTCAGGGAAGACGATGTCGATTTTATCGGCGGGACCGTCAAGGTCTACGGCAAAGGAAAAAAAGAAAGGTTGCTGCCTATCGGCGACCGCGCCCTGAAGGCCATCCGCAATTATTTGAAAAAGCGTAATGTCGCCTCACGGTCCATTTTTTTGAACAAGAACAAAAAGGCCCTCGGGGCGCGGGGATTCCGCAAGATCCTCAATAAGTACGTCCTCAAGGCGAGCCTCAAAGAGCATATATCCCCGCACACCCTGCGTCATTCTTTTGCGACCCATCTGTTGAACCGGGGGGCGGATCTGCGTTCGGTCCAGGAGCTCCTGGGTCACGCGAATCTTTCAACGACACAGATATACACGCATTTAACGACAGAAAAACTCAAGAGTGTTTACGAAAAGGCGCACCCGCGCGCCTAAGAGAGTAAACGGGTATGCGCGTGGGCGGATGCACGGATTGAAAAGTATTTATCCGCCGCATGGGATGTTTCTGAGATGGCAACAACCATGACCTATTTTTTCTATGATATTCTTCTGACCATCGCCGCCGTTATCTATCTGCCATTTTATGCGGTCCGCGGCCGGGTCCATGGCCGCATCCTGAACCGCATCGGCTTTTTTCCTGCCGCCGAATGGCAGGCGCCAGAGGGTACAAGAACAATCTGGATTCATGCTGTCAGTGTTGGTGAGGCCAGGGCCACGGAGTCGGTGGTGCGGCTTTTGCGCAGCCGGTGGCCCCGGGCGCGGATTGTCGTCTCGACAGTCACCCCAACGGGGTACACCATCTTGAAGAAGATATTGAAGGACGGCGAGCTCGCCGTGTTTGCGCCTCTGGACCTCTCATGGGTCGTCCGGAGATTCTTGAAGGTGTTGCGTCCGTCGCTTGTCGTGATCATGGAGACTGAACTCTGGCCCAACCTGATCCGTTTGAGTTCTGCTGCGGGCGCCCGCGTCGTTATCGTCAACGGCCGCATCTCCGACAGGTCTTTTGCCGGTTACAAAAGACTTTCATGGCTGATCGGTCCGGCGTTGAAATGTATCCGTCTCTTCTGTATGCAGAGCCGGGAATCTGCCAACAGGATCATTGCGATGGGTGCCGACGACCTGCGGGTGCGGGTGACAGGTAATATCAAATTCGATATCGGCAGCGATTTTTCCAGGCCGGCCTTTTTGAAAAAATTGCGCGCGCCGGTCAAAGACCAGATCTTATGGGTTGCCGGCTCTACGCACGAGAACGAGGAAGAGATAATTCTTGGGGTTTACAAGTCTTTGCGCAAGGATTTTCCGTCTTTACGCCTTGCGATCGCGCCGAGGCATCTGGAGAGGATCGACAAGATCTGTAGGCTCATCCGCGTCAACGGGCTGGAGGTTGTGCGTCTGTCGCGGTTGGAGACTTTTTTGGGCGGACAGGTGGCCTTGCTGGATACAATGGGCGACCTTATGGCCTTGTATGAACTGGCGGATGTTGTTTTTGTCGGCGGCAGTCTTGTCAAGAAAGGCGGTCATAATCCTATTGAACCGGCGGTATTCGGTAAACCGGTCCTTTTCGGTCGGCACATGGATAATTTCAGGGAGATCCGCGATACGTTCATCCGTCAGGGGGCTGCGATTGAAGTCGAGGCCGCGGCGTCCCTGGAGTATGAATTACGCCGCCTTTTGGCAAGTCCGGCGGAACGCAAGGCGCTCGGCGATAAAGCCCGGGAGCTTCTGAATCAAAACAGGGGCGCGACGGAGCGCACAGTTCTTGAGATCTCCAGGGAGATGGAACCATGAAAGGGCTTGAGTCTTTTTACGGCCGGGGCCGTATCACGGCGTCGTATATTCTGTTGTTTCCTTTCCTTTTGTTATTTTCATGTATTTACGCCGCTGTGGTCGTCTGTATCACATGGCTTTACCGTCGGGGAGCGCTTGCGTCGTTGCGCCCGAAGAATCCCGTGATCAGCATTGGCAATATCACCATCGGCGGCAGCGGCAAGACTCCTTTGGTCGAATATGCGGCTGCCAGGCTGCTTGAGGCCGGTTGTTCCGTGGCTGTGCTCCTGCGCGGATATGGCCGTCCGTCAGCCGGCAAAAGCAGCGCGGCGGGCGGTTACGAAGTCCTTGGGGATGAGGGGGGTATGATTCAGGAGAATACCGGCGGCAAGGTGCGCGTGCTGGTTGACCCAGACCGCGCGTGCCTCGCCCAGCAGCTTGAGGCCGAAGGTTTCCGCGGCGTGATCATTCTGGACGACGGATTTCAACATTGGCGTCTCAGTCGGGATTGCGATATCGTCGCCTTGGATGCGTCCCGGCCTTTCGGTAACGGATTATGTCTGCCTGCCGGTCACCTGCGCGAACCCAAAAGCGCCCTGAAACGCGCGTCCATTTTTTGCCTGACGCGCTGCGATCAGGCCGTTCCCCAGGCCGTCGAGACGCTGAAACGGACGCTCCTTTCCTTGAATCCGGCGGCCCTCGTCGTTGAGACCGTGCATGAGCCGGCTGGTCTTTATGACCTGAAGATCAAGACAAGATTCGAGACTAGGGCTCTTCGGGGTGTTCCCGTCGGGATTGTCTGTGGTATCGCCCAGCCCGCGTCGTTTGAAAAGACGGTCGTCGATCTGGGCGGCCGGGTCGTTTCCAGAGAATTTTTCAGGGATCATCACGCCTACCGCGCCGGCGAGTTGGCGCTGTGCTGCCGCCGGGCCGTCTCTGCAGGCGCTCGCCTGATCGTGACAACACAGAAAGACGCCCAGCGCCTGGAAGGGCTTGTACGCGCCGTAGATTTGGGATTGGATATCCTGGTATTAAAAATAGGCATACGTGTCGTCAAGAACGAGGCAGAATTCAATGCTCGACTCCGTTCTCTATGTCCTCTTTAGGTCGTGGGTGTGGTTGATGCGGCTCCTGCCGTTGAAGGCGTGGCTGGTGACAGCCAGGTTTGCGGCGGATCTTTATCGTCTTTTTGACGGCCGCAGGCGCCGCCGCGCCGCCGTCCACATCAAGATGGCGTTTCCAGACAAGACTCCTTCGGAACGCCGGCGCATCCTTGTTGCCCTGTACAGGAATTTTGCTCAGAATATTGTCGAGACATTGTATCTGCCGTATATGGATGCGTCTTTTGTGCGTCGGCACGTTGCGATTTCCGGCTGGGACATTTTTCAGGAAGCCGAGGCCAAAGGCCGCGGGGTTGTGTTTCTGGGGTGCCATGCGGGCAGCTGGGAATTGTCAAATATCGCCTGCGCTTTCCTCATCGGAAATGGGCGTTACGCGATGCTGGCGCGGCCTCAAGGCAAGACAAAGAAGGTTGACGCTTTCCTGAATGATTTGCGTATGTCCAAAGGGTGCGGCGTCATCCGCGTCAATGAGCTGAAAAAAATGGTCGAGCACCTTGCGCAAAATAAGGTCTTGGGGTCGGTGGTGGATCATGGCGGCAGGGAGGGTGTTCTGGTCCCGTTTTTTGGCAAGACGGCCAAAACGCCGACAGGGACGGTCAAACTGGCTAAAAAACTCGGGGCACCTATCATCCTGGCTTTTGTGCATCGCACGCGCGGCGCTGAACACGAGATGTTTCTGGAGGCTTTCCGGCCTTCGGGCGACGGCTGCGACGAAAAGAGCCTCTCCGCAGATCTGGCGGCCATCAATGCCGTCTTCGAGAGATGGATTCGTCTTTATCCCGGGGAATACCTCTGGTTTTACCGAAGATGGAAATATTCTTCCCAGCGTCGCATCCTTATTCTGAGTGACGGCAAAGCCGGCCACCTCAAGCAGTCCCAGGCCTTGGCTGGCATGGTCCGCGATCTTGGTTTCGAGACCGAGATCCGCACTGCCGAGGTGCGGTTTAAGACGCGTGTCTCTTCTGGAGCGCTTGCTGTCATCGCCCGTATTCTGGGGGCCGGCGCGGCGCGGGCCTGTCTGCGTTTTTTCCTGAAGGCCCGGACATACGATGATGTTGTGCGGGACGTTTTTGATGTCGTCGTCTCCGCCGGTTCTTCTCTGGCCGCCGTCAATATCGCCGTGGCGCACGAGAATGATGCGGCGTCGGTGACAATCATGAAACCAGGCCTTTTGCGTTATGGACAGGTGGACCTTGTGGTCATGCCTGAGCATGATCGGCCGCCGAAAAAAAAGAATGTCGTGACCGTCGTGGGGGCCCTTAACGATGTGTCAGCGGAATCCATGAAGAAAGATTATGAGATGCTTGTGGCCCGACGGCCGCAGATGGCGGTGGCAGGGCATGTCGGCCACCCAAAGATCGGCCTTTTGGTCGGCGGCGATTCCAGATATTACGTTATCGATAAGCCTCTGGCAGGTGTTCTTGTCTCGGAAGTGCAGCATATTCTCAAGGAGACAGGGGCTTTTCTTTTTGTCACAACATCCCGCAGGACATCCGATCCTGTCGTAAAGATGCTGCATGAGGCTTTTGCCTCTCAGGGAAGCTGTAAGCTGTTCGTGGATGCGGCGAAAGACAATCCGTCGGGGACCGTCGGTGGCATTCTCTATGCCGCCGACATTCTTGTTGTTTCCGGCGAGAGCATCTCCATGGTTTCAGAGGCTGTCGCCAGCGCCAAGCCTGTCATTGTCTTTGAGCCGCAACGCCTCAGAGAGCGTAACAAGGTTCGCAGGTTTCTTGAAAAGATGCAGGCGGACGGCCGTATTTATTTGGTTAAAACTTCCGAAATTTATGATAAGCTATCTTGGATTATCAGGACAAAACCCATTGCCGCCAAGATAGATGCGCGCGCGGGCTTGTTGGATTATTTACGACAGATTGTCTAATCTTTCTCGGAAATCCCCGGCTTCGGCCTTAGTCGTCGGCCGAGGCCAGAGCCGGGGATGAAAGCAGTTGTGAAACTCTATTTGAGGAGGAAGTCTTGGTCTTTAGATCAGAGAGGCCTCGCTAATCAAATGACAGATACATTAACCAAACAATGACCACGTTTCAATGTTTGTTTTTGTTATGTTTGGGTGTTGGAAGTTGGATATTGTCATTTGTTTGATTATGTTTCTTGATTATCGGTGATTGATGAATATTCTGCAAATTTTGCCGCAATTAAACGTCGGCGGCGTCGAAACAGGAACGATCGACCTGGCCAAATATCTGGTCAGACACGGCCATCGTTGTGTCGTCGTCTCCGCCGGGGGCGGTCTGGTCGGTGAGCTTCGGGACGCAGGCATTCCTCATTATGAGCTTCCCGTAGAGAATAAGGCTTTTTGGGTGATGTTTAAGGCCGCCGCCGAGCTGAGCCGCATCATCGTGCGTGAGAAGATTGATATCGTCCACGCCCGTTCGCGTGTCCCGGCGTGGGTCGGTTTCATGGCTTGCCGCAAGACGGACGCCGTCTTCGTGACGACGGCCCACGGGCATTACAGCCGTCATATCTTTAGCTATATGATGGGATGGGGGAAGTATACGATCGTGCCAAGCGCGGTGATCGGCAAGCACATGATGGAAGATTTCGGGGTGCCCCTGGCCAATATCCGCCTGGTCCCCCGCAGCGTGGATTTGGAGAGGTTTGTGTTCCGCGGCACGCGCGGCCGCCAGAACAAAGAGTTCGTGATCGGCGTTATCGGCCGCATCACGCCGATCAAAGGGCAGATTTATTTCCTGAAGGCGATGGCACGCATCCTGCGCTCGGCGCCGTATGTCAAGGGATGGATCGTCGGCAGCGTCTCCCAGGGGAAGGACAATTACATGGAGGAGCTCGAGGTCTGGACGCGCCGCCTGGGCCTCTCGGAGGCGGTGAGTTTTCTGGGCAACAGGCGTGACGTCCCAGAGGTTCTTCGAGGCCTGGATGCCTTGGTTATGCCTTCCATCGCCGAAGAGTCTTTTGGCCGCGTTGTCATTGAGGCGCAGGCTGTCGGCGTTCCGGTAATCGCTTCCCGTGTCGGCGGCGTTGTCGAAATTATTGAAGACGGCCGGGACGGTCTTCTGGTTTTCCCCAAAGATGACGAAGCGATTGCGCAGGCCGCGCTCAAGTTGATTCATGATCCGGCCCTGGCGGCACGTCTCGCCGAGGCCGGGCGCAAGAAGGTCGAAGAGAAATATTCCTTAGAAAAGATGGCCTCTGATACATTAGCTGTCTACAAAGAAGCTGTGGACGTCAGGCGCCTTCTTGTTATCAAACTCAGCGCTGTAGGCGACGCGATCCTGGCCATCCCGGCGCTGAAGGCGCTCAAGAAAAAATATCCCGTCTCGCAGCTGGTTTGTCTGGCAGGGGTCGGCGCCGCAGAAGTCCTGGAGAGGTGTCCTTTTATTGACGAACTTGTTGTCTGCGATTTTAAGGGTAAGGACAAGGGGTGGAAGGGGTTCTGGCGTCTGGCCCGCAAGCTTCTTTCCAGGAGATTTGACAGCGTTATCGACCTTCAGAATAACAAGAAGAGCCATATCCTCAGCTATGCGACTATGAGCCCGCATCGTTATGGTTATGATAACGGCAAGCTTAGTTTTCTGTTGAACCACCGTATCAAAGGCGCCAGGGACTTCTTGGCGCCGGTGGAGCATCAGTTCCGCGTCCTGAGGATGTTGGATGTCGCCTATGACGGCGAGACTCAGGATCAGTGGCCGTCGCCGCAGGATGAGCCCTTAGCGGAGAATTTTCTGAAGCAGCATGCGGCAAACGGCAAACCCATCATTGGTATTAATATCGGCTCAAGTCCCCGCTGGGAATCAAAGCGCTGGATGGTTTCTCGGTTTGCCAGGCTTTGCGACATCCTGGAAGAGAAGGGGTATCGTGCGATCCTGACGGGCGCCGCTAGTGATGCGGCTCTTGCCAAAAAAGTTGTGGAGATGACCAAGAGCCGTCCGGCTTGCGCTGTCGCCCAGACGACGATCATGCAACTGGCGGCCCTTGTTGGCCGCTGCCAGGTTTATGTGACGGGTGATTCAGCGCCCATGCACGTGGCGGCGGCTATGCACGTTCCTTTTGTGGCGCTCTTCGGCCCCACGGATCCCCGACGGCATTTACCGTCGGGTGTGCGCTGTGTAGCGCTTCAGAAAGGATGCCGGCCGTGTTATCGGGATGTGTGTGCCAAAAAAACACACTCGTGTATGAAGAGTATTCTTGTAGACGATGTCCTGGCAGCCGTCGAACAATTTGTGGGAAACCCGGTATGAATATTTTAATCTTGACGAACCACTTGAATTACGGCGGTGTTAGCGTTTATGCCTGTCAGTTGGCTTCTTTGCTCGTTCGCAAATACGGGGAGAAGGTTTTTATCGGCTCGCGCGGCGGAGACCTGGAGGCGGAACTCGCACGCGGCGGCATCCGTCATATTCATCTGCCGTTGACGACCAAATGTGAAGTGAGTCCCAAGGTTTTCGTCTCGGCGTTTAAACTCGCAAGCCTGGTCCGCCGTGAAAAGATCGACGTGATCCATGCCAATACACGCGTCACACAGGTTTTAGGTGCCCTGGTATCTGTGTTGACCCGCAGGCCCATGGTGACGACGTGCCACGGATATTTCAAAAGACGCCTGGGTCGTGTTTTTATGCCGTGCTGGGGCCGCAGGGTGATCGCCATCAGCGATCAGGTCCGGGATCATCTCGCATACGATTTCGACGTACCGACGGACAGGATCGACCTTGTTTATAACGGCATCGACCCGCAGCAGTTTGTTCCTCATGCGGCGGCGGAGATTGCCGCCCAGCGGCAGGCATGGGGGATTGACGCCGGCAAAATGGTGGTCGGCCATATCGGTCGCCTTTCTTCGGTCAAGGGGCAGAAGCATATGATTCTGGCGGCCTCTATTCTCAGGGGGCGGCGGCCGGAACTCCGCTGGGTCATCGTGGGGGATGGCAAAGAAGAAAAACAGTTGCGGTCGCTGATCGCAGAGAAGAAATTGGCGGATATCGTACGTCTTTGTCCCTCGGCCGGCAATACCTCTTTAGCGTTGGCCGCCATGGATATTTTCGTCATGCCTTCCCTCCAGGAAGGCTTGGGGATTTCGATTTTGGAAGCCCAGGCCCAGGGGGTGCCTGTTGTGGCGTCGCGCGTCGGGGGGATTCCGACAGTCATTGAAGACGGTGCGACAGGGCTTCTGGTCTCTTCAGGCGATCCGCCGGCCATCGCGGCCGCTGTCGAAAGGTTGCTAGAAGACCGTTCCCTGGCGCAGGCGATCACTGCCAGGGCCAAAAAAAGAGTCGTCGAGGCCTTTACGCTGGATACCATGACGCAAAAAACCCGGGCGGTCTATCAATCCGTTTTATGAAGAAAAATCTGGTGCGAACCGCTGTTTATCTGTCTACTTTTGTCCTGACAGCATTCATCGTTTTGTGTGTGAACCTGTTTTACGGTCATCCGAGCCCTGTAATCTTGATGTATCACAGTGTCGGGGCTCCCAACGGCCGCGCGACATGCCTGGATGTGTCAGAGGAGGATTTTGCGCGGCAGATGGCGTTTTTGCATGCTCGCGGATTTCATGTGATCCGTCTGACGGAGTTGGCCGGTATTTTGAGACGCAGAGAGAAACCGAGACCTCGGACGGTCGTCATCACCTTTGACGACGGATATGATAATAATTACACCAAGGCTTTTCCGATCCTTAAAAAATATGGTTTTCCTGCGACGATATTCGTGATTGCCGGCCGCCTGGGAGAAGATTATGATGTTGCCAGGGGCGTCTCGACCCGTATCATGACGCCGCAGATGATGCAGGACATGGTTGCTTCAGGGCTTATCGATATCGGTTCTCACACGAAGTATCATTATTATTTGCCTGATGTCCGCAACGAGGCTCTTCTGTGGGAGGAGATTCGGGGTTCCAAGACGTTCCTGGAATCAGTCGTCGGCGCGCCCGTAGTCACTCTGGCATATCCTTTGGGAGGCTATACGCGCCAAATCGAAGAGATGGCGCGCCGGGCGGGTTACGAGGCGGCTGTGGCGACGAATAAGAAGCCCGGTTACGCCGGTACGGATCTTTTTGCCCTTAAGCGTATCAGGATTTCTGGTTCTTCGCGCAGTATGTTTATATTTTTCATGGAAGTCAGCGGATATTATCCGCGTCTGAAAGAACTAACCTCATGAATATATTCCGAAGGAAACAATCGCCGTTTTCTGCCGATGAGCGCATTGTGATCGTCGAGGTCAATTGGC
>CAZAYJ010000030.1:0-10577 GCA_964489335.1 uncultured Planctomycetia bacterium | reverse complement strand
GTGACGACAATAAAGACCCTCATCCCTCGTTTCATAGAACCCTCTCAATTTCCCGCTGAATGAGTTTGTGTGAAACCGCCCCCCGAGATTCCTTCAGCGCCTATCTCAGAAACGAGGGGCCTTAATTTTCAATCCAGAGATGAATTGACCCCGAGTCCGGTTTGGGGACGAGGGGCGTTCCTCAATGTCGGGCACTACGTGCCCATCTCCCAGCTCGCCAGATACTTCTTCTGCTCCGTCGTCAGGCGGTCGATCTTGACGCCCATAGAATCCAGCTTCAACTCCGCAATGCGCCGGTCGATATCGACGGGGACTTTATACACTTTCCTCTCAAGCTTACGGCAATTCTTCTTCATGAATTCCGCAGACAGGGCCTGGTTGGCAAAGCTCATGTCCATCACCTGCGCCGGATGACCTTCGGCGGCGGCCAGATTAATCAGACGGCCGTCTCCCAACAAATAGATCCTGCGGCCGTCGCGCAAAATAAACTCCTCGACAAAATCACGGGTCATGCGCTGCCTGCGGCTCAACCGGCGCAGGCCCGGGATATCGATCTCGACGTTGAAATGCCCAGAATTGCAGACGATCGCCTTGTCCTTCATCGCAAGGAAATGCTCTGGCCTGATCACGTTGATGTCGCCTGTGACCGTCACAAAGACGTCGCCAATCTTCGCCGCGCGGGCGATGGGCATCACCTGAAAACCGTCCATAACCGCTTCCAGGGCCTTGAAAGGATCCACCTCAATGACAATCACGTTAGCGCCCAGCCCTTTGGCGCGCATGGCGGCGCCGCGGCCGCACCAACCGTAGCCGCAGACGACGAAATTCGTGCCTGCGACAAGCTTGTTTGTCGCACGGATGATGCCGTCGATCGTAGACTGCCCTGTCCCGTAACGATTATCAAACAAATATTTCGTCTGAGCGTCGTTAACGGCGACAATGGGATAGAGAAGTTTCTTTTCTTTCTCCATGGCCCGCAGACGGATGACACCCGTCGTCGTCTCCTCCGTCCCACCCATGGGGATATGCCCTTTTTCCTTATGAATGACCGAGACCAGGTCTGCGCCATCGTCCATCGTCAGGTCCGGCTTGGTATCCAGGACGGCTTCGATGTGCTTGTAATACGTCTTGTGGTCCTCCCCCTTGATGGCAAATACGGGGATCCCGTAATCCTTGGCCAGAGAGGCCGCCACATCGTCCTGCGTCGAGAGCGGATTGGATGCGCAGAGACTCACCTGCGCGCCGCCCGCCTTAAGCGTCAGCATAAGGACAGCCGTCTCCGTCGTCACGTGGAGACAACAGGCGACCCGCGTGCCGGCCAAAGGTTTCTCTTTTGCGAATCTCTTGCGGATGAGATTAAGGACCGGCATGTTATCGTTTGCCCACTCGATCCTGAGTTTTCCCTTTTTGCTCAATGACGCATCTTTGATATCGTAAGGCATCTGTCTCCTTTAAAATATCCTGCGATTAAACGGATGAACCGGGATTTACTTCACTTCCTTCTTGAGCGCTTCCACCTTGTCCGTCTTTTCCCACGTAAAGCCGTCCTCATTACGCCCGAAGTGGCCGTAGCAGGCCGTCGCCAGATACTTCGGCTTGCGCAGGTCGAGATTCTTGATGATCCCCTGGGGCGTCAGGTCGAAAATCTTGCGCACCGCCAGTTCGATCTTCTCATCCGATACCTGTCCGGTACCGAAGGTATCGATAAAAAGGCTCACTGGCTCCGCCTTGCCGATGCAATAAGCCAGCTGGATAAAACATCTCTTGGCAATCTTGGCGGCCACGATGTTTTTGGCGATGTAACGCGCCATATACGTCGCCGAGCGATCCACCTTGGTCGGGTCCTTTCCGGAAAAAGCGCCGCCGCCGTGCGATGTCACGCCGCCATATGTATCGACGACGATCTTACGGCCGGTCATCCCCGTGTCCGACTGAGGACCACCAATCACGAACTTACCCGTCTCATTGACAAAATAGACGGTCTTGGCGTCTACGAGTCCCTTAAGGATAGGGCCCGCGACGACATCGATGATCTCCTGACGTGCCTTTTTGGTAATCTTATTGCCGGTTCCATCGAGGATGTCTTCGGTATGCTGACAGGCCAGGACGACATTGTCAACCCTCTTGGGCAAGCCGCCCTCGTATTCAACAGTCACCTGGGATTTGCAATCAGGGCCCAAATAGGACAAGACCCCTTCTTTGCGCACTTGGGCAAAACGGCGCACCAACCTGTGCGCCAGCATGATCGGCAAAGGCATAAGTTCCTCGGTCTCGTCGTTGGCATAACCAATCATGATGCCCTGGTCTCCGGCGCCGCCGGCGTCCACGCCCTGGGAGATGTCCGGCGACTGTCTGTTGATCGCGTTCAGGATGGCGCAGGTATGAAAATCAAACCCATACTTGGGATGTGTATAGCCGATATTTTCCAGAACGCGGCGCGTCAGACTATGGATATCGATGTGAGACTTGGTGGTGATCTCGCCGCCGACGATGATCAGCCCCATCGTCACGTACGTTTCACAGGCCACCCGCCCCCTCTCGTCATTCTTGAGCACCTCGTCCAAAACAGCGTCTGAGATCTGATCGCACACCTTGTCCGGATGACCCTCGCCTACAGACTCCGACGCAAAAAAATATTTCCTGTTCGTCATTTAAGATTCCTCCTTAATCCCGCCTCTGGCGGGATTAACTCCGAGCGTATCTTGAAAATATCTGGATGCCCGTCCGAGCCCTGCGAGGACTGGGTGCAGACAGATATTCACAAGATGTTTACGCGAGGAGTCATGTTAATATTGCAATACTCTTGCATATTCTCGTACAAAACTACCCCTACCTCATCTCCCCGTTATATCTGGCAATCACCTGCTTATACGAATCCATGTGGCCAATGTCCGCCCAATGGTCCTGCTTCAACACAAGACCGTAAACCCGGCTCCTCTCCATGAGCCATCGGATATAGTTGCCCGAAGCGTCATTGGACGTCGTCTTATCGAGGGCGTAGACCCTGAGGTCTTCGAGCGTCGCCGCCGGAAAATAATACAGGCATGTCGCCACAAGCGTGGAGGCGGGCCGCTCGGGCTTCTCTTCGAAATGGACGACCTTGCCGTCCTTGTTGACGCTGACGACGCCGAAACGGCTGGCCTTGGCCCTGTCTTTGATATCGAAGAGCCCCAAAGAAGCGTAAGGCCTATGCCGACGGGCAAAACGGATAAATCCGTCGAACGGCTTGCCGAAAAGGTTGTCCCCGCCGACCACGAGGACATCATCCTTGATCTTCTTTTTTGTGACGACGTGATGAATATCGCCGATCGCCCCCAGCCGGTCTTCGTTGGACAAGGTACCGTCGTCCTCGATGCGGATCAGGCGGCTATGGGCATGAAGCCGCGCCCACGCGTTAAAATCCGCACTGAACTTATGGTTCGTAACCACCGTGATGTGTCGCACGAGCCCCGTATGCAGGAGTCCGTCGACGATCAAATCGATCACCGTCTTATCGCGCGTGATCCGCAACAAAGGCTTCGGGATCCCCAGCGTCAACGGATACAGACGCGTGGCATAGCCGGCGGCCAGGATAATGGCCTGGAGAGAACCCGATGTCTCCTGCAATCGCTTTTTCATTGATTCGGATCGAGCTAGTTCCCGTACATCTGCGGAAGAATACCCTTCAACCGGCTTGTCAAAAATGCATTGACTTCGAGGCCCGTCGCCAACCTCATGGCTTCTTCGGCGATCTCCTTGGCTGTCTCATAGCTGATGGTGCGGATAACATTTTTGATCTCCGATAAGCTCGCCGAAGGCATACTGAACTCATCCAGGCCCATCCCCAAAAGCAGGATGGCCAGAGAAGGCTCACTCGACATCTCACCGCACATCCCCACCCAGATATTGGCGCGATGGCCCGCTTCGATAACGTTCTTCACAAGGCGCAGGACCGCAGGGTGCGTCGGCTCATAGAGGTAAGCGATTTTCTCATTTGTGCGGTCAACAGCCAGAGCATACTGAATCAGGTCATTGGTCCCGATGCTAAAAAAAGCTACCTCACGCGCCAGGACGTCGCTGGTCAACGCCGCGGAAGGCACTTCGATCATTGCGCCGATCTCGATGCCGGCATTATAGGTGATGCCGCGGCCTTTAAGCTCCTCTTTTGCCTCTTCGACCATCTGCTTGGCACTCCTAAGCTCCTCGACCCCAGAAATCATAGGGAACATAATCTTCAGGTTCCCGAAGACGGATGCCCGCAGGATCGCGCGCAACTGGGCCTTAAAGATGTCCGGCCGGCCGAGACAAAAACGGATGGCGCGCCACCCCATAAAAGGCGACATCTCTTTGGGCAGATTGAACTGCGAGATGAACTTGTCGCCGCCGAGGTCGAGCGTGCGCACGATCACCGGTTTATTCCCGAAGGACACCGCCAGGTTCTTGTAAGCCTCGAACTGCTCGTCTTCCGTCGGCAAGTCCTTGCGGTTCATATAGAAATATTCCGTCCTGTAAAGGCCGACCCCGTCGGCGCCGTGTTCAAGGACCGAGGGGATCTCGTCAGGAAATTCGATATTGGCCGCCAGCGTCACAAGCCGGCCGTCCGTGGTCTGGGCCGGAAGATTCCTGATAGCGGCCAGCGTCTGGGTTTGGCCCTTGAGCCTCTCCTCCTGCACCTGATATTTCTTAAGAGTATCGGGGTCGGGAGAGACGATAACAGTCCCGGAGGACCCATCGATGATGACCGTATCGCCGTTCTTAATCTGTTCGGTCGCCACCTCAAGGCCGACGACCGCCGGGATCTCCAGCGATTTGGCCATAATGGCGGTGTGCGACGTCTTGCCGCCGATGTCGGTGATGAAAGCCTTAACGCGGTTCTTGTGCATCGAGGCGGTATCCGACGGCGAAAGATCGTGGGCCACCACAACCACTTCATCCTCAAGCTCCGCCAACCCTTTTCTCATCCGGCCCAGAAGATTACGCAGAATTCTGCGACCGACATCATTGATATCGCTGATACGCTCCTTGAGGTATTCGTCTTCTATCTTGGAAAAAACATGGGCGTACCGCTTGAGCACCTGCGAGAAGATATAGTCGATATTGAGCTTCTCTTTTTTGACGCGGGAGATGACCTCCTCAATCAGCATGCGGTCTTCCAGGACCAACAGATGCGCGTCAAACACCTCGCCGTGCTCCGAACCCATATCCTGGGCGATCTTTTTCTGCAGCGCGATAATCTCCTGACGCGTCTGGATCAGCGCGTCCTCGAAACGGGAGATCTCCAGGGGAACCTGGTCGTCCGTTATCTCGATAGGGGCAACATCCAGGTCTTCCTTGCCGAAAATGAAGGCCTTGCCCACCACGATCCCCGGCGCTGCCGGTATGCCTTTTAAGATATTTTCACTCATCGGACCTCAAGAGGACTTCCAGTTCATTGACGGCCTGTTCCGCGTCGGCGCCCTCGGCGACGATCGTGATCTCACTGTCTTTTTCTGCCGCCAGCATCAGGATGCCCATAATGGATTTTCCGTTGACGACCTCGTCGTCCTTGACCACCTTGATGGCAGAGTCGTACTTATTGGCGATCTGGACGAAAAGCGCCGCCGGCCTGGCATGCAATCCCTGTTTATTGTTGACCTTAACTTTTCTTTCCACTCTCTTGATCATGAAAAGCTTCTAGGAATTCCCGGCACGCTGTAGATTCAGAAGATCTGCCACAATCCTGGCCAGTTTGCCGGCGTCATGCCTGACATGGCCGCTGGCGCTGACGAGGTCTTCCTCAATAACTCCATACCCCATGTCCTTGATCGTCTGCGTATCAGCTTCGACGGGAATGGACGACTCCCGGCCATACTTGTCCAGAAGGCAGACAGGCACACTGCCGACGTTCACGATGCAGGAGTCCAGGATCTTCGGATGCGTATGCTTCACCAGCTCCCGGATGTGGTCGGAGGCCTTAAAACCGTTCGTCTCTCCGGGCTGCGTCATGATGTTGCAGACGTAAATCTTCGAAACCTGGGAGGCAACCACCGCCTCCCGGATCTCTTTGATCAGTAAATTCGGGATGATGCTCGTATAAAGACTCCCGGGCCCGAGGATGATCAACTCCGCATCCAAAATGGCCCGCACGGCGTCAGGCGCAGCCGAAGCGTTGTTCGGCCGTATAAAAATCTTTTTGATAGGAGAACCCGTTTTTGGAATCTGGGCCTCTCCTTCTGTCAGGCGGCCGTCGGCATGTTCTGCCGCCAGGACCACCTTTTCCAGCGTCGACGGCAACACCCGTCCGCGGATCGACAAAACCTTGCTCGATTCCTTCAATGCCTTCTCAAAATCCCCCGTCACCTGCGTCATCGCCGTGATGAAAAGGTTGCCGAAACTGTGCCCGCTGAAATCCGTATCCTTCTCAAAACGGTACTGGAAAAGCTGGTTCATCATGGTCTCTTCATTGGCCAGCGCCACCAGGCAGTTGCGGATATCCCCCGGCGCCACGATATCAAACTGCTGACGCAGGCGGCCCGAAGAACCGCCGTCGTCGGCCACGGTCACGACCGCCGTGATGTTCGACGTGTATTCCTTGATGCCGTGCAGGAGGACGGACAACCCCGTCCCGCCTCCGATCGCCACAATCCTGGGACCATGCGCCAGAAATCTCTTCTGATAAAGAATGTCGATCAGGTGGCCGTCCTTATGGGGAAGAATCAGGGACACAACGGAAACCATCATGTTCTTAAACCCAGAAATAAGGAGCATGATGCCCAACAGGACATTGGCGTAATACACCAATGCGATCGGCGCGTTCAGGCCGCCGCGATAAGTCATGATTCCGCCGACGCCCACCATCATGAGAATGAGACCTAAAAGAGACAAAGAGGCCCACCTCTTGACGCGCATCCCGGGATACAGCCACTTGAAAAACGTTCTGAACTTATAATTTTTTATCATCTTCCGTCTCGATGATCCTGATGATATCCTTTTTGTCCTTAGCGGCCTTGAGGGTATCGCGGAAATACTTGTCCTTGATAAGCCTCGAGATCCTCGCCAGGGCTTTCAGATGCGGGCCGGCGGAATCCTGTGGCGCCAGAAGCAAAAAGAAGATGTAGACCGGTTCACCGTCGAGCGAATCGAAATCCACGCCCTTGCGCGACAAACCAAACGCACCCACAAGACTCTTGACGCAGTCCGCCTTGGCATGGGGGATACCGACATTGTGTCCGATCGCCGTTGAACCCAGGGCTTCGCGCGCCAGAAGGAGCTCCACCACTTTGTTCTTGTCCTTCTTGTCAACATCGCCGCTGATGATCAGGAGCTCCACCAACTCCTTGATCGCCTCGGTCTTATTGACGCTTTTGAGGTCGGTCGTAATCGCCTCCTCTGAAAGGAAATCCATGATCTTCATGAGACCCTATCCTCCTTGTTATTCTTCAGACTTGAGTTGTGTCTTCGTATCACGAAAGGCTGATGCAACGCCTGGAATGTGATCCTCTGTCATGAGTCCACGCAGAGGGAGTTTTAGGTTTTTGTGGCCCTGTCTTGCCCTGATGAAAAGCCACGGTTAGACGAAAACATTCTTCGAAGCTGTGCACACAAGCAGCATGACGATTCACAAATGGGAGCGAGAGGCGGCCCGTAAAACTCACTTTGTTCGTCACGGGCCAACCTCGCGTAAAGCGGATTTTTGCCGTAATGACCGAAGGTCATTTTACGAGGCGGGGTAATCCCGTGTGCCTTTATAAAACGCAACTCTCAAATGGAGCGGGAGACGGGATTTGAACCCGCGACATCAACCTTGGCAAGGTTGCGCTCTACCAACTGAGCCACTCCCGCATAAATACGAATGTCAGAATTTCTGCTGGGCCTGGTTTTCTTTCAGCTTTTTTATGATGTTATCCCGGGAACCCGTCAAGGCGATCATCGTGACCATCGTCCCGAAGATAAAAAAGACCAGGCACAACTTCAGATACTCGACGAACAACAACGAGAACAACACCAGGGTGCCGAGAATCTGGTTTCTTGATGCCAAAGCAGTTTTTAACCTTGTTTCCAGGGCGGTATGCGTTCGGATCTGCAGGACCGCAAGCGTCGATCTGTCGGCCTTTACTCTCATGGACCGGAACAGTTCGCGATCCCTCTGCCATGTCAGACACAAAAAGACCACAAAAAGGACGAAAAGCACGACCATGACGAGAATCCTGCGGCGGCGTGCCGAGCCGTTCAAGATGTCCTCGACAATCCTATTTTCCCGCGGCGTCAATGCCATCGTCTCTTCTCTCTTTTGCGGCTTTCCCCTCAGAGGGCCTCACACATATCCGCACAAAAAATGTACACGGAAAAGATCGAGCCCCCATGAGTTACCCCATCCCAAACAAAATTTACCGGCATGCGCGTTTGAATTCTCTAAATCATGCCGCGGGAGAGACTCGAACTCTCAAGTCCTTGCGGACATTAGGTCCTAAGCCTAACGCGTATGCCAATTCCGCCACCACGGCAAAATTTTTACGGGACGCGTTACTCTGCCTGCTCTAAGCCAAAGACAGGCAATTCTGTCCGCCGCTACTTCTTCAGCGGATGGCCCCCAGGACCGCGCACCGCCGCTTTGATGGTGTACGCCCGTCGATGATTCCAGTGGTGGGCGCCACGTCTACGGCACATCCGTCCTGATCAAACGTTTCAATATTTGCGTTCTCGCCGCAGAAAACTCATGCGGCCTGCAAAAATCAAATGGTGAGCCGCCCGCGGCTCGAACGCGGCACACCCGCCTTAAAAGGGCGGTGCTCTACCAAATGAGCTAGCGGCCCAGATTTCTTAAATCCAACCTCGTGATGACCGAAGGTCCTTTTACGAAGCGACCCAAATCTATACTTCCGTTAATTCCTTCTCTTTATCTTTCAGGATGTTCTCAAGATCAGCCATACATTTATCCGTGAGCTTCTGCACCTCGTCCTGAGAACGGAAACGCTCGTCTTCCGGTATGACCTTGTCGGTCTCCAGTTTCTTGATGGCGTCATTGGCGTCCCGGCGGATCGTCCGCAGGGAAATGCGCCCTTCCTCGGCCATCGTCTTGACCACCTTTTTCAACTCTTCGCGCCGCTCCTGCGTCAGCTGCGGGATCTGCAAACGGATCAGTTTTCCGTCGTTGAAAGGCGTGATCCCGAGATTCGACTTCGCGATGGCTTTTTCGATCTCGGGGATGACCGTTGCGTCCCACGGCTGAATCACGATGAGACGCGCATCGGGAACCGTGATAGATGCCAAAGACTTCAGGACCGTCGGTGTCCCGTAATAATCCACATGCAGGCCTTCGACCAGATGTGGAGAAGCACGGCCCGTGCGGATCTCCGCAAAATTCCTCCGCGCCGCCTCAATGGCCTTCTTCATTTTGTTCTCTGCATCCTTGACGATATCACGCGTCCCCATAGACACCCCCTGCGTAAACCCCAAATTCTAAATCCTAAACAAAAAGATAAACAGTATGATATCTTGAATCTTGGGTTTGTTTAGGGTCTATTAATTAACAACTGTCCCTATCTTCTCACCCAAGATAATCTTCTTGATGTTGCCGGGCCGCGTCTGGTCGAAGACAACGATCGGCAGACGGTTATCCATGCAAAGGCTGACGGCCGTTGCATCCATCACCTTTAACTTCTTGTTCAAGACGTCCATATATTTCAAGGACGCGAATTTTTTGGCCCTCTTGTTCTTCATGGGATCATCCGAATAGACGCCGTCGACTTTCGTCGCCTTTAGGATCGCATCGGCACTGATCTCCATGGCCCGCAGCGCAGCGGCCGTGTCGGTCGTAAAATAAGGATTCCCCGTCCCGGCGACAAAAATGATGACGCGCCCCTGCTCCAGATGCCGGATGGCCCTGCGGCGAATATACGGCTCGGCGATCTGGTGCATCTCGATCGCGGTCATGACGCGCGTGGCCACATTCTTTTTCTCCAGGGCATCCTGAAATGCCAGGCCGTTGATGACGGTCGCCCGCATCCCCATGTACTCGCCGACCGCCCGTGCAATCTTGTAGCGCGTCGTGCCGGATTGCCCGCGAAAGATATTGCCTCCGCCCAAAACCACGGCGACTTCCACGCCCATGCGCCGGATCTCGGCGATTTGCTCCGCCAGAGAATCCAGAATGGCAGCATCAATGCCGTGGGCCTGGCGGCCCTGCAAGGCCTCGCCGCTCAATTTGAGGACCACGCGCTCGTAAACGGGTTTATTTCTCATCTTCGCCCAGCTTGAAGCGGCAATACCGGCGGATCACGATGTTTTCGCCGATCTTGGCCACCACCGACGTCAGATAATCCTTGACCGATAGTTTCGGGTCCTTTATGAAGGGCTGGTCCATCAGACAGCGGACCTTGAAGAAATCTTCCTTCTGTGCATCGTTGAGATCCTTGATCTCATCCGCCGGGACGTCTTCGCGCTTCAGGCATTCCGGGTCCGTCGCCGCCACCTGCATGGCGATATCTTTGGCGAAACGGGCAAACTCCTCGTTGCGGGCGACGAAATCCGTCTCACAGTTGATCTCGACCATGACGCCGATCTTATTGCCCGTATGCACGTAGGCCTCGATGCGGCCCTGGTTGGCCGCGCGCGACGCC
>CAZAYJ010000029.1:0-10749 GCA_964489335.1 uncultured Planctomycetia bacterium | reverse complement strand
GACTTTGAGACGAGCCCGGCGCCCTGCTTTGCCGAAAGCGCCTTCTCTGTCGCGGAGAACAAGGCATCGTCGGCGGCAATTCCTGCTACAGCGCCCAGACGGCGGTCAATCATGGGGCTCAGGGACGCAATACAGGCGATCCTTTCAACCTCATAGGCCTGCGCCAAAGGCGAGTCGCGCGGATAAAGCGTGTCATCGACATCGAAGACCATCCACCACCGAAACATGGCTGCCGGCGAACTGATAGAGCCGTGATCCGGCCAGCTGAAAACGGACTTGCGCCGCTCTGTGCGGTAAACCCCCACGAGCGGATTTGCCGAAGGCTGAAGAAAAAGACAATCCTCCCTGCTTGCCCCGTTAAACGAAATCGCCCTGGCGGCGCCTTCCTGCATTTTTTTGGAGAGATAGGCGTGGGCCCTGCGGGTCACAAAAATACCTGCGCCGCGCAAAAGGGCTTCCTTGAAGGTGGAGACCGGCCCTTCAGCCAGCAGGCGTTGCGGAACCATGTAATAGAGCCCCCATATCCCCTTGACGAATAAATCAAATAAACAGGGACCCAGGCACTTCTTTTTTGCCGGGAATATCCTGCAGATCTTCGCCCTGTCGCCGTTATACATCGTGCAGGAAGAGACAAACGTCAGGCCGCTTCTTACGGAATAATCCAGGATGACCTGGAGCGCCCGGCATGGATATCCGGCGATGAGATAATCTTCGCTGTCCGGCCTGCTGCGGTGGGTTGGCTTGAGGATACCGATTGCAAAATTGTCCCTGACGAAAGGCCCTTGGCTTCCATCGTGGTCCATCAGGGCCTCGACGATCCCGCCAGGGACGATCTCTTCCTTGAAAAAACAACAGGCGCCGTCAACGCATGTAAATCTTCTGCCCGGCATGCTTCTGAACGTCACGTCGATGTCCTGCGCCGCCGATGAAACAGAAGCAACGCCGCCCTGCGAAGACAGGATGCGCTCGACAAGAAATCTGACATAAGGAATGGCTATTTTCTGGTCGATGAATTCAGGGCTCGTGGCGATCGTGATCAACGACGCGCGGCCGGCCATGGCGGCAAAAGCATCCAGGAAACCGACAGCTTCTTCAAACTCCAGCCCCGCCAACACGTCAATATCGATGTCCAGAAGATCAAAAGAAATATTCGTGACAGCGGCCTTCTCTGCCTGAACAGCCTTGTATTGGCCGCCGACCAAAGCCATACGGACCGCGCGGTCCTCATGAAGGTTATACAACCAGTGCCAAGACGCGATCAGGCCTCTGCGTGCGAGCGGCGCAATGAAGCCCTCGATCCCGGCGACATTGACGGCAAAATCATCGGCGGCCGCCAAAGTTACAGATGAATCGTCGAACGGGTCTATCCTACGGCTGCGGCGGCCCTGAAACATTTGCGCATCTGCGTGGCCGTCGATATGCAGCAGGCGGCGGCCATCTTTCAGGAGCCCTTCTTTTGCCATGAGCCACCAGAAAGCATACACATGCGCATGATCGTCGGTGACAAATATTACGCGTCCGTCGCTGAGCCGGATGACAACATTGTGGCTCAAACCCATAACCGTACCGGACCTCTCGTGAACGTTTTCCTTAATATCGGCGACTGAACCGGCAAGACTCCAGGCCGGAGAGCTTAAAGAGTGTGCTCGTGCAGGCTGTGCTGCGACAGAATGCTGGGGTGGGCTGAAATCGAAGGCAAGCGCCGAAGCGGCCGCAACAGGCAGAAGCTCGGCAATACCTTCCATGCTTCTCCGGAAGGCCCCGCGGTTTTCCAGGACGATGCGCAAGGCATTGGTGCCGAGCAGGCGACGTTCTCCGGCGTCCTGCAGAAGCCGCTGGAGTATTTCCGCCAGTTCCTTTGTCTGGCCGACCCCGCTCTGGCGGCGTACCTGCAGAATACCTTTTGCCCTTGTAAAAATATCAACAATGGAGGAGAAATTATCCATGTTCGGACCGACGATGACAGGCTTGGCAAAGCTGGCGGGTTCAAGAAGATTGTGGCCGCCGCGCGACGCAGCGAAACTGCCGCCGACAACGGCGACAGTGGCAAGGCTGTAGAAAAATTTCAGTTCCCCTTGTGTATCCAGGACGACGATATCGGGCGGGCCGCAAGACGGAGCATTATCATTCATGGCTGTTCTTCTTGCACTCCTGGAATCCGGAACCATCTTCTCGGCCGCAGCCAAAGCGGCTTGCGCATCTTTGAGTTCGCGCGGGGCTAAAAGCAAAAACGGCCGCGAACCGTTGCGCCTCAACAAGGCAAACGCCTGAAGGATACACGAATACTCTTCGGGATGGATGCTGCCGGCGACAATCACGGGCCTTTGCGGCTCAAGACCCAAGAGAGAACGCAGGTGTTCGATGTCCGCCGAATCCAACGAGGGCAGAGACGTATCAAATTTAACATTCCCTGTAACTTTCACGCGGTCGCGGCCGGCACCCTGGGCGACCAATTTCTGCGCTTCTTCTTCATCCTGGACAAGAAGAAGATCGACCTGTCCGAGAATCTCTCTGCGGCTGATCTTGTCGATGATGACAGAGGCCATGTTTTCCGACTGTTGGCTCCTGCCATTATATAGAACAACTTTGGCCCCGCTCTTCTTGACGGCGGCGAGGAAATGAGGCCCGATACCACCCGGCCTCTCTGTCATGACAAAAAGTTTGACACGTAAGTCTTTAAAAAATCTATGGATCAAGAAAGACATATCCACGGGAACATAGATGACTGGTATGCCGTTAAATTTCTTTCTGGCGTATTTAAAGCCGTCCCTGTCTGTACTGGACAGAAGAATCTGGTGATCCGGATATCTCTGAGCCAAGGCCTTGACTAACGGTTCTGCCAGATAGAAACCGGCCAGACAATTGGCATTCACCCAGATGATCTCTTTATTTTTTAATATCTCTTGGAGAGAACGCGGCAATAAGAGAAGGCGATAAAAAATTTCTTCACGCAACAGATGGGAGATGTCACCCCGCCGAATCTCCTTAATTCTACTGAAAGCCAATAAGCCAAAACAGAGGAGTGTCGATAAAAGACCTCTTCGTCCCTCCAATCTGGCGACGCCAGCATCCTCTGTGCCGTCTTGCGATACTTTCATCAGGGCGGGCGAAGAAAGCTCAATATCCTGCGCCGCATCTCCTATCTTGCCGACGGTTTTCTCCGGCTCTCGTAAAGACCTCCCGATAAAATCCAAGGTGCGGCCGAAAGCATCAAGCTCAAGGCCATAGATCTGCCTCAACAACTGCCATTGTTCCGCGGCCTGCGCCAGGATAGCCGCCCTGCCTTTGTTGCCTGCAATCTCCAGATCTTCATAAAGACGCGCCGTCAATCGTTGCGTCACGCTATCTCCCAAAAATTCCATAAGCTTCCGAATAGCGCCTTTCTGATGCCTGATGGGATCCTGATCCCCCCGCCGCCGCCCCTCGAAGAATCTATTGATCGTCACTTCAGAAAATCCGAATTCTTTTGCCAGGGCGGCATAGCTGCGGCCTTCAAACAAACGCAATGCGATCAAACGCTCGACGTCATCGCTGAACAATCCGTCCAGTTTAAAGCGCAAACTCAAGTGTTTAACCACCGGCTGCAGTTCCTCCTTAACATCATCCAACGAGCCACAGAGATGCCTCGTCGCCGCGGACTTTCTTGTTTCAAGAAGAACGGTCAACAACGAATCTAAAACTCCGACTCTTTGTGCCACGCCGAGAAATTCTCGATTCAATGTCCTCCATTTTTTCACGAGATTCCCCCGACTCATACCTAACTGGGCGGCTCCCTGCGCACGGGGCAAGAATGGATCCTTCCAGAAATGTTCAAAGAGAGCCTTGCGCTTCAAAGATCCTGGTTTTTGAGGCCAAGCGTCCAAAACGGTATCAACAAGACTAGAAACTCTCTTGGCACCAGCCTCATCCAAGACAAAGCGGACAAGATCCTGCCTGATCACGTCGCTAAACTGGCTCTGGATGGCCGCGCGCAACTCTGCCAAGTTCTTGCTACGCGACAGCATCTCGCTCAACCGCTTATACAATCCGCCGTTACATCTCACTTTCTCCTTGCGGCCGACAAGCCACTTGGTGACCGTAAACTTATGCACGCCGATATGCTCTGCAAGGGGTGTGTCGAGCCTGCTTACGGAAACAACCCTGTTACTCATGGCATAATGAAGGGCCAGGGATTCTCTTTCGCCGAGATATCTGCGGGCGCGCATCTCGTGCAACAAGGACAATCCTTGTTCGCGAGGAACATTTTCCAGGAATCTCTTTAACCATTTACGGTCAGGACTCAAACGTTCCATCTTGCGCCCTCGCGCCGGCAAAGAAGGGCTGCTCGGCGCATCATCATCGCTGAAAACGCCGAGTTTCTGCATAAAAGGAAGTTCCATCTGACGGCTCCTGTGTTCGCCGAAAACCGTCACGCGGTTACGGCCGGAGTCTTTCGATGCATAGACGGCCTCATCGGCAGCCTTGAGCACTTCCTGGATGGTCCCTCCGTCGGCAGGATATGCCGCCACGCCGATGCTCAAGCTGACATGACGGCGTTCGCCGGTCTTGGGATGCACAAAAGAAATCTTGCGCACACCCAGCAGAATCTTCTGCGCCACGCGGCGTCCGATCTCTTTGTCGGCACGTTTGAGGATGACGGTGAATTCGTCCCCGCCGTAACGCGCCGCGACGTCGTCGGACCGAATCGTGTTTGCAATGACTTGGGCCACAGCCAGAAGTACCTTATCGGCGCCGGCATGGCCAAAATCCGTATTCCAGGCCTTGAGATAATCGAGATCGATCATCAGAATCGCCGCCTGATCGTCCCTTCTGAAATGAGTCATCTGACCGGCGACCTGCGCCATCTGCGACATCCTCATATCCAGGTAGCGGCGGTTATAGACGGCGCCTGTCAGGCCATCCTTGTATGCCTCATGCATCCACTGGTTACGGTAGATATAAAGAAGGATACTCAGAACCGCGACGAGTCCGATAACGATCCAATCCCTGATCGGCAGGCCGAGGGAAGAAATAAAACCTTTGACGGCTACAAACAACCTCGAACTCCGCACCTCGGCGTCGGCCAGGACCACAAGCTCGCGCAAACCCGAGCACAAATCGTGCAGACTCGGCAATGCCGGCGAAGACACCTCCTCACCGCTTATGAGACTATTTGGGTCTGTCCTATTTTGTCTCATTAGGGCAGGCGAGCTGACAGATACTAGGTCTTCCGATTCCGCAATCCTGACGCCGGCGGCAAAGACGGAAAAACCTCCGTCGCGGCGCATCCTGACTTCGATATCCGTGTTGGCCCAGCGCGAGCCGAGATTATAACGGCCGCCATCATAGCCGAACCGGCCTTTATCGTCGGTGCGGCGGAAAAACGGCACAAAAACCCAGAAGAAATCGCGGGTCGCGTTATACAACGCCACCGGCCGGCCTTCGTGGTAAACCCTAAAACCCTTATCCCATCCGCCGCGGCAAGGAGCCAACTCTAAAGATGCGTTCCCGAATGAAACACCAAGATTGAAACGCCTGCCTTCGCAACCGAAGCGCCCCTTGTGATCCGCCTGGCGGGTCAGAGGAGAATACGTCTTGAGCCTGTCTGATAGCGCATCGTAACGCGCCACGCGACGGCCTCCGCAAGAAATATCAAATCCCCTCTGCCAACCATCGTTTAAAGGCGACAAGACCAGCGTAGCGCCGGCAAAAGACACGCCTAAATTAAAGCGCTTGTGGCCATAACCAAACCGACCCTTATTGTCGGCCTGGCGCTTCAACGAATAAAATGTTTCAAATCGCCCGGATGAAACACGATAAAGGGCGATGCGCTCGCCACTATGGAAGACTTCAAAACCGTTTTCCCAGGCTCCCTGCAACGGCAAAAGATCCAATGCCGTGCCGGCAAACAAGATACCTAGATTAAAACGATTTCCATGATAGGCAAACCGGCCTTTATCATCCGTCTGGCGCGGAACAGACACAAGTTGACAGGTCTCCGTGGAAGGATACAGCTTTGCAATCAGGGTCCCGCCGTCAAAAACATGCGCCAGGTCTTCGCCGACCTTTTCTATGGTGAGTGTCTTGCCCGCAAAACGGATGCTCACGTTATAGCGAATACCCTGCAGGACAAACCGGCCCTTGTCGTCGGTGCGCACCAAGACAGCGGGTGAAGAAACCGAAACAGGCTTCAGAGAAAGAACCTGCACCTCTCTGGCAGAAAGTCCAACGGTCAAACCATCGCGCTCGAGAGTCTGACGGCTGACAGCCGGATAACGGTCGCCGCTGAACATGTTGACCACTTCATACTGTTCGGCGCCGGGCACCAGGAACTCGCTGACATCCATTCTGGCCCAGGCCGTGCCTTCGGCGTGAGAATGACCTGCCCGTGCCACAACAAGGGCTTTTTCTTGACCAAGGGTCCTGACATACGCGACGATCTCCGGATGGCCGGCGCCGGGTTTCGGGAACGCCATATAGGCCGCCCCAAGCCTCAGGAGGGGCTGATTGGCAAAAGCGGAGATGCGGTCAAAATATGCCTGCATATGCTCATCGACAGAACCCCAATCGATGGATGAGATCTGGCAGCTGCGGTAGGAATACCCCAACACGGCTTCCAGTTGTCCGTTAAACAACATCAGGGGCCCGGGCAGGGTCGCCAACAGGAGCGCAAAATATTTGATCTCATCGGCATCGAGCGTGCGCAGTTTTTCCATGCCGACCCAGTAGTCCGTGTGTTCCGGGTCACGGATGTCATGTCCGTCGAACGCGTGCACCGCCGGATTCAGGAACGAACAGAAAAGACGATATTCCAGGTATCCTTTGAACTCCCACGCCCCAGCCCTGCCGCGCAGGACGTCGAACAACTTCGTGCTCATCTCGACGTCCATCGTAAAATCAATACCACAGGCTTCCAGCGTAATGCGGTCCGCAGCCGGTCCAAGAGACTCAGCCAAAAAGACTGCATCCGGATAATCCCGGCGCAGGTCGGCGATCAACATAGCCCAGAACTCCTGCGGGAACATACGGTCCACTTCTGCCTCGCGGCCTTGATACCAGTTATGTTTCATACGCGCCTTCAATAATCCCAGCGGCGCATCCAGCCGCAGGCCGCCAAAACCGAGGCTCAGTTTGTAACGGGCTACGCGGAAAAGATAGGCAATCACTTCGGGATTCAAGAAGTCGAATTGGGCGCATGTCGACCAACCCCATGCCCAGCGCAAGTCTGTCGCATCCACCAATTGGCCGTTCTCCCAAATAAACCAAGCAGGGTGTTGGCGCACCAACGGGCTGTTTTTGGAGACATGGTTGGCAATATAACAATCCAGAACAACAATCCCAAACCTCTTGGCCTCATCTAAAAATTCCTTGAGGTCCTCAAGCGTGCCGTAGGACGGCTCTACCTTTGTGGGATCCATGATCGCGAACGGCTCGGTCCCGTTCAGATTCTTCCAGACACCCATCAGCCAGATCGTCTTGACGCCGGCGGCGGCAAGCCTAGGCAAACCTTCTTTCGTGATATAAGCGATGCGGCTTCCCGGGCCATCCTGAGGCTTAAAGTCTTTCACCACCGCCTGATACCAGATGCCGGATTCTGCCTCTTTGGAAACCCTGGAGACATTCGTGCCTTGCAGATATTCAAAAAGCAGATAGACGGTGTCGATGGCTGCGGCGACACTCCAGGCCTGGGCAGGGCACCCTTTTCTGTTCCAGTGCCCCGGCTGTTCACAGGAGCCATTGAGAATCTCGGGAACCGAATGAAGCGTCGTGCCGTCGTTTAAGAACGCCTCCAAGGCATCGAACCATCCAGCCTCCTCGAGGATGCGCTGTGTCTCCTGGCGTCCGTAGGCATACACCGCCGCCTGCACAAATCCCATCATGAGCCACGGCCAGACCGTCCCCTGATGATACGAACGGATATAATCTTCATCACGATGCTCGGGCCTGTAGGCAGGGTCTTTGGGCGACAGCGTGCGCAAGCCGAATGGCGTCAATAATTCATCCCTGATCGTCCCGAGAGCCAAACGCGCCTTTTCTTTGTCTAAGAGATGCAGACCAAACACCTGGTTAGGCCTGACCTGGGCGGACTGACGAGGATCGCCGTCAATGATATCGCAGAGACACTGTTTTTCGGCATTCCAGAATTTCTGGAAGCTCCGGCGCGCGCGGACGGCAAGAGCGCGATACGACCGTCCGGCCGACACATCCCCTCTCTGCTCTAGGATATCGGCCATCATCTCAAGGGCATCGTGCCACAGGGCATTAATCTCAATAGCCTTGCCGTGACGGCTGGTCGTCGGCTTGCCTGAGCCGTCTTCTGGTTGAGCATCCATCCATGTCAAATTCATGTTCTCATCACCGGCGGCAATCAAGCCGTCCGCATCCATGCGCACACGGACCGTCTGGACGCGGCTACCGCACCTGTCCTCACAGGCGATACCATTCTTCAGCGCCTCAAAGACACCTGAGATGATTTCAAGAACCGTCTCGGGCCTCTGCGCGCCCCTCCTCTGCACGCGGGCATCGAGGAAGCCATAATCGCGTGTTTCTTTAAGGTAAAGCTCCAGGGCCCTGAACATCCAAAAAGTCGCGTCCACGCTGTTATAACGCGGGTTTGCGCCGTCGCCGATAAAGTTCGGCATGAGGCCATCTTTGACGAAACGGATGTAATTCTTGAATATCTGGCGGAACATCTCCGGATGGCCCGTCGCCAGAGTCAAAGCCGGCAAGGAAATCATGGTATCGCGTCCCCAGTTACAGTAGGGGGCGCCGGTGCGCGGATCGAAGAACGGAATGCCGGCGATAATGGTCAGGCCGATGGCGTTATCGAAATAAATAAAAGGATAGGCGGCTTCTTTAAGGCGAGACAGAAGCGTGCGGTAGAAGAATTCAGTCTTGGGCCCCGCGCGGACAGGGCTGGAAGCAAAAACCAAAATACTGCGGGTTGTTGCCTCCTGACCATGCCCCAAACGCAGTGAAGGACTGGAAATATTTTCTTGGGTCGCTGGCCCAGGATATGTGAAGTCCTGCATAAGGCTTTTCTTTGCGGCAGAAATATCAGAAGGCAAAGAAACAGGCGGTACAGCCGAGGCCGGCTTTCCCGTCTCTTTACGGCGCAAACGCATCAAGTTGCCGTAATAAGGTTCGTCCAGCGGGAAAAGACCCGCCCTCTGCCGCAGGGCTGCTTCGGTGGCGCTCAAAAATTCCGGCGTCTCCACCAAGCGGCAGGCCACAGGGAACCTCGGCCCCCTGTCCACATAGACCGGTTTATGGTCCGACATGACGAAGCGCCACGTGCTGAAAGCAAAGTCATCGGTCACAAAGAAACCGTTGCCGCGCATATGCTCATAAAGGTAACGGATAAAGCTCGCCTTGTGGAACCTCTCGGTGTAAGCGAATGGGACCTTTTCTGCGGCGCGCTGATAATAGACATCGAAGCCTTCGGCGAGAACTCTTGTCAAAAGCGCCGGATAACGGCGGGGCTTTGTGATATCACCGTCGATCAATGTCACGGAGCGGACGTCGTCTGCGGCACCCATCGGACTCCAACGGAAACTTACGCGAGGCCAGCTGTCCTCGGTGTCCACGCGGATGTCGGCGGCACCGACGGCGTTCAGCTCCAAGGCCATGGCCGCCAGGAGCTTGCGCGGCGTCAGGAATGTATTGCAAACGGCATAACCGTTGAAGAACTTGTCGAAATAATTGTAGTCGGCCGCGTCGGTATCAAGCTCCTGTCTGTAGCCGCGGGTCATGTAGAAGGCGTCTTCCAGGGCCTTGAAATCGCTCAACGACAGGCCGCGGTAACGGGAGACAAAATAGGCCCTGCGCGGCGCAACAGACAAAAAGGCGCCCGAGATATCGACGCCGGCGGCGCCGTAGATAAGCGTCAAGGGCGCGCAGCCCGGATTGACGATCCGGCGGATCGCCTCGGCGTGTCTGGCGAATACGCCGGCCAGAAGCCCCGCCGAAACCGGCCGCTCATCGTAAGCACCCTCATCTTCCGGCAGGCGGACAGCCGGCGAGCTGACGTCGGCAGCCGAGTTCGAAAAACCAGCGGACAACCGGCCGGGCATGCCCTCAATGAAATCAAAAGGCAGGCCGAAAGAATATAAGTCTTTGCCGGTCGCGCCCTGGTTGATAAAGATGTGATGGTACATGTGCTGTGACAAACCAGCTTCGCAACCTTCCAGATCGACGATGGCGACAACGGCTTGCGGCCAATAACGGCTGATGCTGCCAGCCAGCGCCTTGCGTTGCTCCTCGGAGAAATCCCTCAAAACATGGTTGACAAAGATCAGGTCGGCGAGAGGGTGCCGCCCCTTGATCTCATCCGTCTTGGTCACGTCCTGCAAATGCAAACGCATGCTCTTATGGGCCTGCATGCGGAACGCATTAAGAAAAGATACTATCTCCAGAGGATACACGTCGCCTCTTGTCCGGTCGGACCTGAGCTCGCGGAAGAAAGGCGAGCGCCCGGCCAATCTCAGCCATCCTTCCATGACGGCGGCCGGACAGTTATCAAAGCCGTCAATAAACACGCACCAGTCATCGATGGTCCCGAAGCGTGCTAACAACACCCTGCAGACCTCATAGAAAATCCTAGCCACCTCTTCGCCGGTTGAGGCGCCGAAATCAAGGACATCCAGACGCGGCTTCTGGTCCGGCAGACGCCGGTCCAAGGCTCTGGTGATGAGATACGGCATGACCTCCTGATGCAGCCATTGCCACTGGCCCCGATAACGGTTCAAGAAAGACCGCTGCTTGCTGGCC
>CAZAYJ010000028.1:0-11563 GCA_964489335.1 uncultured Planctomycetia bacterium | reverse complement strand
AGGGCATAGCAAAAATAAAGATAGGGGATCAAAATGAAAAAAATAAACGACGTATTGGAATCAATGAATTTCACATTTTTTGGAAGCGGGAAACACAAGATAACCCCGGCAATGTTTCTGGCTGAGAAAAACTCTTTGTTTCTGGATGTCAGGTCAAAAGAGGAATTTGAAACCGTCACATTTAGTTTGGCGCACCATACATCATCTTTGCACATTCCCATAGATGAGGTGCCGGAACGGGTGTCGGAAATCCCCAAGCATAAACTTGTCGGGGTGTTTTGTTCGTCCGGGGTTAGGTCAACAATGGTGTATTTATACCTAAGGGCTCTTGGTTTTGACAAGGTAAAGATTATTGATGGCGGCTATACTGAACTTGTCGAAGAACTTAAACCCGGAAAACTTTTAAAACAGCTTACCAAAAAAGAGAGTTTTAAATGAACATAGTGGTCGTCAGAATAATAATATTTGTTATTGCAGTTACCATGACGATGACTGGGCGGGGTGGGGGTAATTTCTATGTCTTGGCGCTGGTTGCGGCTGGGCAGGCTATGCATCAGGCGGCTACGTCAGCGCAGTTTATTCTGATGCTAACCGCATTTGCTGGAATGCTGGTTTTCCAAAAGAATAAAACTGTGGATTGGAAGCTTGCCCTTGTCATCGATCCACCAACGGATATTATGGCTTTTATTGGTGGATACTTTTCCGGTTATGCCAGCAATGTTTCTTTAAAGCTATTATTGGCGTGGCTTCTTATGTTGGCCGGTTTTCTCATGCTCATTAAAGTCAAAGAACGGCCAATTTATGCTACAAAGAAATTCGGCTATTGGCATCGAACTTTTCAAGGACAGAGTTATGTCGTAAATCTATGGTATGCGCTTCCTGTTACCGCTCTTGCCGGTTTAGCCGCCGGTGCGGTAGGAATTTCATGCGGCTCGTTTAAGGTGCCATTAATGGTTTTACTCTGCGGAGTTCCCATGCGCATTGCCGTAGGCACGTCATCGGCTATGGTTGCCGCTACAGCCATTATGGGTTTTATTGGCCATGTTACTCAAGGGCATTTTGATCCTAAAGGGGCAATACCTTTTGCGGTGATCGCTGTGCTTGGCGGGCTCATTGGCGGGAAATTCGCCATGAAGACCAAGCCGGAAAAATTGAAGTTAATCTTCGCCTATACAACGTTAGCGGCAGCCTTATTCATGGTTGTTAACGCTTTATTCCAAAAGTGATAACTTTTTGATAGTCAAAAATATAACAAAAATTGTATGAAACAAATTGTTATCATCAGCGGCAAAGGCGGGACAGGCAAGACGGTTGTTGCCGGCTCGCTCGCGGCATTGGCGCAGCATAAGGTCATGGTTGATTGTGATGTTGATGCCGCGGATTTATATCTTCTCTTGCGTCCCGAACTAAAAGAGCGGCATGAGTTTAGGAGCGGCCAGACGGCCATCATCGATGAAAAACTATGTAAGAAATGCGGCCTGTGCCGGCAGGTTTGCCGTTTTGGCGCCATAAAGCCGGATTTCACTATCGAGTCTTTCTCATGTGAAGGATGCGGTTTATGCAGCCGCATTTGTCCTCATGGCGCTATGCGTATGGAAGAAAACGTGGCCGGAGAATGGTTCGTTTCCGATACGCCTTATGGCCCGTTCGTCCATGCAAAACTCGGGGCCGCTGAAGAAAACTCGGGAAAACTCGTGGCCAAGATCAGACAAGTCGCCAAAGACCTGGCCCTGGAGAGGCACCTGGACTATGTCATTGTCGACGGGCCGCCGGGTATCGGATGCCCTGTGATTGCGTCTTTGTCCGGTGTTGATTGCGCCTTGATCGTGACCGAACCGACGTTGTCGGGCATCCACGACGCCCGGAGGGTTATAGAGGTTGCCGGCCATTTTAACATTCCCGTGAAGCTGGTTGTCAATAAGTACGACCTTAACAACGAGATGACGTTCCGTATCGAGGATTTCTGCAACAAGAATGGCATCTTTCTCATCGGTAAGATCCCTTTTGACAAGGAGGTTGTCGCTTCTATTGTCGCCGGCAGGACGATCATTGAATATACGGACGGCGTCGTTAAAAGAGAGCTCCTGAAAATATGGGACGGTTTGAAAATATGATGCAGAGGAGCACAGGCGGGGAAAGGGACGTTCACGTATTGAAATATTTTTCTTCATTCGTCAGCGTTTCTGGAGGCAAGGTCATTTATATAAGCGAACCAAGTCTTCGGTTCTGTCCGCTGGCGTGGCATCTTTATAAAGATATTTTTCCGCTGCATCCAACAGACAATACGGGTATAAAAAAGGCCATAAAGGAAACGATTGAATCGAAGATCCGGGACTACGGGTTTTTTACAGCACAGAGGAAATTGGAAGGTGATGACGTTCTTGTTCCTTACGGCGCGTCCGAGATGCTTATGTTCGCTTTAAAAAACAAAACAATCGATACCGCCGTGGTCGTTTGTGAAGGGGCCGGAACTGTTGTGACAGACCAGCCGCGTCTTGTCCAGGGGATTGGCGGCCGCATGAACAGCCTTTTGTTGACATCTCCTATCCCTGGCATCATGGAGAAATTGAAGCATCATCATTGCCGGGTTGTGTTTACGCACGCATTGATCGATCAGGTCAATGGCGCTCAGGAAGCCATCAAGATGGGATATCGGCGTATCGGTGTGACGGTCAGCGGCCAAAGGGCGGACGATCTGAAAAGGCTGTCTTTATTGGAAAAACATAGTGGTGCCGCCATTACTTCCCTGGTTGTTTGTACCACAGGGATCACGGCGGACAGGGTTGAGGCGATCCGTCGGCACGCGGACCTCGTCTGGAGTTGCGCTTCCGGTGATATTCGCGAAAAGCTCGGCCCCATGGCTTTGATGCAGCTTTCGCGCCAAATACCGGTTTTTGTCCTTACGCGCAAGGGGGTCGATTTTGTTTCGGCTTATTGTGAAAAACCCGATCGGATCAGAAATCTGGATTCGCATCGGCAGTATCTTGTTTCGCATGACCGCCGGGGACAACGCGTGCGGATGGGGCATTTTGATGCTTTCATTCAGGAGGCGCGCCTGCCCGCTGGAGCACGGCGAACGGCGTGTTTGCCGGACAGATGGACGCCGGCGCTTCGCTTTTCTAAGAAAACAGAAAGGGGATGATGATGGAAGCTCGTGATAAGGCGGACGGCGCGAAGTTTATTCATCATGAGAGGTTTTTCGGAAGGATGAACGATCCGACAAGCTCGTCTTATTTACAAGGCCCTTGCGGGGATGCCATGGAGTTTTACTTGGTCGTCGAGGAGGGTCGGATCACGGATATCAGATATTATACCGACGGATGCCAAGCGACGAAAGCCTGTGCGGCGATGGTTGCGCGCTTGGCTTTTCATAAAACCATCCAGGAGGCTTTGATGATTTCTGCCGGCGAGGTCGTCGAGACACTCAAAATCCTTCCAGAAGACCACTTGCATTGTTCCATTCTTGCGGTCAGCACCTTATACCGGGCGATTGCGGATTACTTACTCAGGAGGTGATGTATGGGTTTTATGTGGGCGCTCGGCGCCAGTATTGTCATCAGCGTCTTGTCTTTGATCGGAGCCCTGAGCCTGTTTTTTAACGAGAAGTTCCTCAACAAAATCATCTTGTTGCTCGTTGGATTCGGCGCGGGCGGCCTCATCGGCGGTGCCTTTTTGCATCTGTTACCGGAAGCGCTTGAAAAATCCGACGACGCCCCGGCGGTCTTTCTGTTTGTCATTTATGGTTTTGTCTTCTTTTTTGTCCTCGAGAGATATTTTTGCTGGCGTCACTGCCATCAAGGCCGGTGCGACGTCCACATGTTCACTTATTTGAACCTTATCGGCGACGGTATTCACAATTTTATCGATGGTTTGATCATCGGGGCGAGCTTTTTTACGGACAGGCAGTTGGGGATTGCAGCGTCGGCGGCCATCATCTTGCACGAGATACCCCAGGAACTGGGGGATTTCGGCGTCTTGTTATACGGCGGTTTCAGCAAGTCCAGGGCCCTGGCGTTCAATTTCCTTTCCGCATTGACGGCTGTTTTTGGCACGGTGGTCGGTTATGCGTTCGCTTCGTATACGGCGGATTTTTCAAATGTTCTTCTTCCCGTGGCCGCGGGAGGTTTTATTTACATTGCGGCCTGCGATCTGGTCCCCGAATTGCACAAGCAGGCGGATGTAAAAAAATCGACGGTTTCAATGCTCTTTTTTATCGGTGGCATTGTTTTAATGCTGATGTTGAAAAATTTTTCCATTAGACATGCGTATTAAGCTCATAGCGAACGGTGCTTCAAAGTGGGACAGGTTCATCCGAAGGTGGGGGATATCGTTCCTTGTCGGCGATGACCTCCTTTTTGATACGTTCGGCGATCCGGAAGTTTTTTTGAACAACGCCAAGAGATTGAACATTGATCTTTCAAAGATACGCCACATCGTCATCTCCCATGATCATTGGGACCATATTTCAGGCCTCTGGAGCGTGATCGACAGGCATAAAGACGTGGCTGTTTATATTTGTCCTCATACCCAACCTGAGATCAAAAAGAAGATCGCGTCTTTCGGCGTTCGTGTCGTTGATGTTCCGTTTTTGTCTTCTATCAAGGAAAATATTTTTTCCACCGGCGAGATCCGGGGAGTGTACGCCGGAGAGGATGTCTTTGAACAGGCGCTGGTTATAAAATTTCTGAAGAGATTGACTGTCGTTGTCGGTTGTGCCCATCCTGGTATTATCAATATCGTCGATAAGGTGAAGGAGCGTTTTACGAAGGAGAGAAGATATCTGGTTTTAGGGGGCCTGCATTTGAAGGATGCAAACCGGCTGCAGTTGGATGATACGATTTCGGCTTTAAGGGCGCGCGGCGTCTCGAAAATCGCCCCGATGCATTGCACGGGAACACAGGCTGTGGAATTGATCAGAAAGGAATACGGGATCGACTTTTTGGAAGCAGGGGTAGGATCTGCTTTCGAGGTGTAATTCAACCACAAGGAGGTGGAGGAATGAGGCAAAAGGTCTTCGGTTACGTTTTAATGATGGATCTTTATGAATGCGACCTTGATGTGATGCGCTCCAGGAAAAAATTGAAACAGTACGTCGATGAATTGTGCCGCGTGATTGATATGAAGAAATACGGCAAGACGTTTATTTCTTATTTCGGATTGCAGAAACAGCATACCAAGGGGTATTCGTTAATGCAGTTTATCGAAACAAGTTCTATCACGGGGCATTTTTCAGAACATTGGCGTATTTCCTATATCGATATTTTTTCCTGCAAACCTTTTGATCATCGGGTTGCCAAGAGATTCACCCGGCAATTTTTTGGGGCCGGGCGGGTCAGATCGCGATTTATTGTCCGGTGAGGCGCTTGAATGAATAAAATAGTGATGATTGATGAATCTTTGTGCATTGGCTGCGGGGCTTGTGTATCGCTTTGTCCGAAAAAATCTTATATATGGATGCAAAAAGCGGAAAATGCAAGGTGACCGATGAATTGAAGTGCGACCGTCTGCGCGGTTGCGTTAAGATTTGTCCAGCCCAGGCCATAAAGATCGGTTAAGCCCGGAGGTTTGATGGAGGGGTATCATTTCAACCAACGAGGCGGAAGCTTGCTGGAAGTTTCTCTACATCAGGCCTGCGGCACATGCCTTCAGACGCGCCGCCAGGAAAGCGATACAGCCAGCAGGCCGTGGACAAGAATGCGGGCCGTCGCGGAATAATCATTTTCAGCATCCGTTCCGCAGGCAGGCTGTTTCCTCATAGCGAAATACGTTGTGGGGTTTTTTGTTTTGGGGTAGAATAAACCCAGCGTATTCCTCAAGGCTTATCCGCCGCTTTCGTCAAAAAATATGTCTTCTTGTGTTAGTGTTATCATCCCAACGTATAATCGTGCGGCTGTCATTGCGCGTGCCATCACAAGCGTCCTGGCGCAGGATTATACGCCTTTAGAAATCATCGTCGTTGACGACGCATCAACGGACGATACGCAGCGCGTCGTTGAGAGGTTCGGGGATGCGCGGATACGCTATATCGTCCGCAGTGAGAACAGGGGCGCGGCCGCCGCGCGCAATACAGGCATCAGGGCGGCCCGCGGCGCATTTATCGCCTTTCTCGATTCCGACGATGAATATCTTCCCGGAAGATTAAGCGCGCAGGTGCGCGCGTTTGAGACGCTGGATGCGGCGACGGGGCTTGTGTTCGTGAATTATTGCGAGATCGGCAGAGACAGGACCGTTAGGTTTCCCGCCGACATCAAATCGGGATATGTCGGGGTCGGGCGGGATTTTCCCGCCTCAATCTGTTGTAATCCTCCCAGCGCCTGGATGGTGCGCCGCAGCTGTTTTGAAACGGCAGGGCTTTTTGATGAAGGGCTCTGGACCATGGAAGACCTGGATATGTTCGCGCGGCTTGTGCGCAAAGCCCCCTCCTATTATTTGGCCGACGTCTTGTTGCATAAACACGTTTATAGCTGTCAGGAGGGCAAGGTCCCCGATCGATACGCCGAGACGACAGGCGAGCGTATTTTGCAGAAGTGGCTGCCCGAGATGCGGCGCGACAGGCGTTTCCTTTTTAAATTCTACAGCATGATGGCCAAAGATATGGCGCGCTGCGGCAAGAGACGCCAGGCTTGCCGTTTCCTGTGCCGGGCGTATTTTCTTAATCCGATGAGACTGGATATGCTGGGACGCATGATGAAGCTCGTCGCGTAAGGATGAGCGGTGATTCCGCGCCGGAAAGGAAATATGCGACGCCGAGGACGGATGATGCTGTGGACGCTGGCGGCGTGTCTCGCCGCAGCCCGACTTTCATTCGCAGGGACGAGCCCCGTCGTCTCTACCGATAAGGAGAGCTATGGTTCGGCAGAGACGGTGGCGATCCGTTTGACGAATCCGTCGTTCCGAAGCATCTTTTCCCATCTGGGAAGCCAAACCCCCGTTTTCGCTATTGAGGGCGTTGAGATGAAAAACGCCCAGGGAGGTTGGGATACCCTTTCGGCCTGGTGCCGCCCCCCGTATTGCGTCTATGATATGGACGCCCCCGCAGAGCTTAAGCCCCAGGAGAGTGTGTCCTGGGTATGGGATCCGTGGATCTATGTCGGCGGCACCCATGACAGGGTCCGGCCCGCGCCGGGGACGTATCGCCTTCGCATTTCCTACCGGGCGCCGGCAATCCCTCCGGCAGAGCAAGGGGCGTGGCTGACTGTCGCGTCCAACGAATTTATGATCAAATGAAATGAAAAAAAACAAGAAAATATTTTTGCGCTCCACGTATCCGGAATGTACGCGCAACCTGTTTGATACAACGCGTTTTTATAACTATTTCCGGAAGAACGGGTTTCAGCTCGTCAGAAATCCTTCGTGTGCAGACGTTGTTGTCTTGACGACGTGCGGGTTTGACCGCATTAAAGAAGACAGGACAATGCGTCTGATACGGCATTATGACGCAGCGTATCCTCGGAAAAAGATCGTTATTTGCGGCTGTCTGGCTTCAACGAGACACGGCTTGGGCAGGACATTCAAGCGGGCATTGATCATTCCTGTCGAGAGATATAACCTCTTTGATGACATCTTTCATCCCGAGATTCCCCTGGCGGCTGTCGGCGCCAATGTGCTGAACAGGGGAATATTCAGCCGCGCGCGCGCCGCCGAAAAAAGTTATTGCATCCATATCTGCGAAGGATGTCTTAATCATTGCAGTTATTGTGACTACAAGGCGATTAGAAAGTGTGTTAAAAGCAAGCCGCCGGCAGAGGTGATGTCGGAATTTCACAGGGGGCTCAAGGAAGGGTATAAAAAAATTGTGCTTTTGGCCGACGATTGCGGCAGTTATGGCGCCGACAGGCATACGGATTTTGCAAAATTATTGAATCTCTTTGGCGCTTTCGGGAACAAGGATTTCAAGTTGGGCATCAATTTTTTTGAGCCCCTGCGCCTGGCCCGGCTTTATCCGCACATTGACAAGGAGATCATCCGTAAAAAAGTGGCGGAGATATGTATTCCCCTGCAGTCTTGTTCTCCCAGGATTCTGAAGCGGATGAACCGTCATTATGACGTCAAGGACATTCTGAAGATCGCTGACGACATCAGGCGGCTGAACCCTGCGATCCATCTGACCACGCACATCATCTACGGTTTCCCGGGCGAGACCCGCCAGGAACTTGCCGCCTCGTTTTGCCTCGCTAGCCATTTCGACGAGGTGAGTTATTTCTGTTATCTGGACAAGCCGGGGACCAAGGCTTCCCGGCTGGACCACAAAGTTTCCCGTCGGGAGATATGGGCGCGCACACGCATGATCCAGGATGAAATGAGGTCGTTCGGCGCCGCCGGCAGGCCGTGTCCGCTCAAGATGGCCTACACCGACCGGGACATCGCTATGTTGTGGCCCCCGCATTGTTAACTTTCGCCCCATGAAGATATATCTTGTGCCCATAGGTTCAGTCCACGGTCAATGCCTGGAGCATTTGGCCAAGGTGCTCTCAGGTTTTTTTTCGGCAGATGTGGAGGTGACAAAGAGCTACCCTGTGCCGGATGCGGCCTTTGACGAGGAAAGGGGGCAATATGATGCACGGGTGGTTTTTCGCGGACTTGCGTCGTGCGCCCCTATTTGTAAAAAGGAGCAGAGAGTCCTGGGGATTATTGATGCCGATGTTTACACGCATGGTTTTGATTTTGTTTTCGGCCTGACAGATCCCCGTACAGGTTACGCGCTGATCGCCCTGACGCGTCTGAGGCCGGAATTTTACGGCACCGCCAGGAATAACGCTTTGTTTTGCGCCAGGGGCGTCAAAGAGGCTGTGCACGAAGTCGGGCATAGCTTCGGGCTTGCGCATTGCCCGCGGGCGTCCTGCATCATGCATTTTTCCAAGACCATCACAGACACCGACAGGAAAGAATTGCAGTTCTGTCCCGCCTGCCAGAAGAAAATCTCTCAGAAAATTTCCGTCCGGCAATTTCATCATCTTTGAGCCCCCTCGAAGGGCGCCGCGGCGCAAATTCTATTGACAAAAAAGTCGCGGTGACTAAAATATTCATGTTTATCCGCTTTCCTTTTGGCCGCCCATCCATGGATGACAGGGGTGTAAGGTGGGCCGGGATCCGTGCGGATGGAATGCGACGCAAGGGTAGTTTTTAAGCCGTTCATATAGATCGGACGACTTATCGGCCTCATGTGTTTCCCCGCCGCGTTCTTCACAAAGCCCCCTGCTTGACGATCAGCCGTCTTATCGGCCCGGTCAGGATGCTATATGTTTTTTTTGAGTCAAAATAGCCGATGGTGTTTTGACCCGCTGGCTTTGTTTTTTCTCGGCGTCATCGCCCTCGTCAGCCTTCCGTCTTTTCTTTTTTCGGCGGGGTATCTGCGCATGCAATTTTCGAGGCGCCGGTCTTTTCTGGCCATGGGCCTCACGATCCTTTTTGTCCTCTCTATGGCAGCGGTCGTGGCAAGCGCCAACCTCATCTTGTTTTTGTTCGCATGGGAATTCATGTCGCTCGTGTCGTATTTTCTCGTCGTCTTTGAACACGAGCACGAAGCGTCCGTCAAGGCGGGCATGATTTACCTGGTCATGACGCATGTTGGCACCGCGTTTCTCTTGGCCGCTTTCCTGTTGATGCACGCCCAGACGGGGACGTGGGATTTCGCGGGGATCCGCGCTGCGGCTCCCGCGTTCTCCCCTGTCCTGAAAAACATTCTTTTCGGTCTTCTTCTGGCCGGCTTTGGGACGAAGGCCGGCATCGTCCCTGTGCACATCTGGCTGCCGTATGCGCACCCCCAGGCGCCGGCGCCGGTCTCAAGCATCATGTCCGGCGCCATGATCAAGGTCGCCATCTACGGCATCCTGCGTTTTATCGTCGGGATGCTTGGCGTGCCTGAGGCGTGGTGGGGCGGCGCGATCCTCGTCGCGGCAGGCATCTCGTGTCTCGCGGGCGTCATTTATGCCTTGATGGAACACGACATCAAAAAGCTCCTGGCCTATCACAGCGTTGAGAACATCGGTATTATCCTCCTGGGCATCGGCGCCGGCATGATCTTTTGGCGCTGGGGCTGGGGAGTCCTGGCGTGCGCGGCTTTTGCCGCAGGTCTTTATCATACGGTCAATCATGCGGTTTTCAAGGGCCTTTTGTTTTTGTGTTCCGGCAGCATCCATGTTGCGACGGGCACCAGAGACATAGAAAAAATGGGAGGCCTGATGAAGCGCATGCCGCAGACGGCCGCCTCATTTCTTGTCGGGGCCATGGCCATCTCGGCGCTTCCTCCTTTGAGCGGTTTTGTCAGCGAGTGGCTGATTTTCCAGGTTCTTTTTGCCGGTTTACGTGATGCGGCGTCGGACGGAAAGATGTTTTTTGCCGGCATGATGGCGTGTTTGGCGTTGACAAGCGCCCTGGCTGCCGCCTGTTTTGTCAAGGCCTTCGGCGTGACGTTCTTGGCCATGCCCAGGAGCCACGCCGCCGCCGCGGCCACGGAAGTTTCCCGGAGTATGAGGAGCGCCATGATATTTTTGGCGGCGTTGACCGTTGCCCTTGGTCTGGGCGCCGGACTCGTCTGGAAAATCCTTTGCGCGGTCGCAATGAGTTTTTTAGAGGCGCCGGCATCCGCCTGGAGCAGTCTCTTGTCCGGCTCCTGGGGCGTAATCCGGTTTCCGGAGACGGACGCCTGCCTGCGTACGCCCGTCATCATGCTGGCCCTGGGCGCCGGCATGGCGGCGGTTTATGCTTTTGTCCGTCTGGCCGCGCGCCAGCGCCCCGTCATCGTTGGCAGGACGTGGGACTGCGGGTATTACCGTCTCGACCATCGCACGGAATATACGGCTACGGCATTTTCAAAGCCGTTCCGGATCGCTTTTGGATTTTTCCTCTTGCCCTACCGCAAGACAGAAAAGATACGGGATTCTTTTTACCACGTCAAGGAGTTTACTTATGAGACGGCCACCACGCCCGTTTTTAAAAGATACCTTTATGGTCCCGTGGTCGGCGGACTTTTTAAACTGGCGCAGTACGTCCGCGGGTTCCAGATGGGCAGCATCCACTGGTATTTGGCTTATATCTTCGTGACGATCCTGGCCTTGGTTATCATCTTTGGGAGGCCCTGATCATGCAGATACCCTTGCTTTTATTGCAGGCAGGTGTGGCAGTCCTCGCGGCGCCGTTGGTGAGCGGCTTCATCCGCAGAGTGAAGAATTCCCTGCGGATGCGCCGGGGAGCGCCGCTCATCCAGCCGTACTACAATATTGCCAAATATATGGCCAAGGAGGAGGTTGTTTCCAAAGATACGTCGTGGATTTTTCGATGGACGCCCGTCGTGGTCCTGGGCTCGACGCTGGCCGCGCTCATGTTTATTCCTGTTTTTTCCTTTTCTCTGTCGGCGCCGGGTATGGGAGATGTTCTGATGCTCTTTTTTCTTTTTTCGCTGGGGCGTTTTTTTCTGGCATTGGCAGGCCTGGATGCCGGCAGCGCTTTCGGGGGGATGGGGTCTTCGCGCGAGATGTTTATCGCCAGCGTTGTGGAGCCCGTCGCTATTTTGGCCGTCGCCGTTGTCGCCGGGCCCAGTTCTGCTTTGGAAGGGGAAGAGCTG
>CAZAYJ010000027.1:3922-11708 GCA_964489335.1 uncultured Planctomycetia bacterium | reverse complement strand
GCGAAAGGGACTGTGAAGTGGTTTAACAATCAGAAGGGGTACGGTTTTATCAGCACGTCGGAAGGCAAAGATGTTTTTGTCCATCATTCCGCCATCCAGGAAGACGGCTACAGGAGTCTGGCCGAAGGTCAGATTGTTGAATTCGAGATTATCCAGGGCGCCAAAGGAGAGCAGGCGGCCAATGTCGTTAAAGTATAATGCAGGCATTGTTTGGACCTCGGCGGCGCAGAACGTGTTCTTCTGCCGCCGGGATATTTGAACCAAAGGGAGCCCATGTTTATTAATATCTGCGACAGGGAAGAACGGAATAACGGTCTCAAGACTTTTTTGATCGGCGGCAGCTTTATCATGTGTTTGTGGATCGGCTGTCCGTATCTCATCCATCGTTTTATCGATCCGAAGATCGGCGGTTTCCATAGCGCGTTTCTGAAATGGCTCGGCGGCCCCGTTTCTCTTCTGGGGTACGGGTTGGCCGTCTGGTGTGTGATGCTATTCATCAAAAAAGGGCAGGGGACACCGCTGCCGTATTTCCATCCCAAAAAGCTCGTTTCCGTCGGTCCTTACCGCTATGTGCGCAATCCCATGGTCTTGGGGACGGTGATCTTCCTTCTCGGAAGCAGTCTCCTGCTCGGTTCTTGGGGCATCCTGGCTTATGCAGTGCTTATTTTCTCTATCATGCATCTTTTTGTTCTGGTCGAAGAGAGATCCCTGGCCGTGCGTTTTGGCGATCAGTATACCGCTTACGTCCGCGTCACACCCCGATGGTGGCCCCGTTTTCATAGGTGAGGCCGCACGTTGCCTTGGTCGTGTCCGCGCGTCAAGCGACAAGGACGTCATTAAACTTTCCCCGCTTGTTCGTATTGCAGTTTAGCAAACCGGAACGGTTGTTTTTCTTCTGTTATGAGTGACTTTGAGATTACGCTGGCATCATCCAAGGAAGAGCTACGGTCCGCCCAACGTCTTCGTTTCGAGGTGTGTAACCTTGAGATGAAGAAAGGTTTGGAGGCCTCTTATGCGTGCGGCCTGGACTCTGATGCTTTCGACGACATCTGCGATCATATCCTTATCATCGACAAGACGAAAAAGTCTGTCATTGGAACCTACAGGCTCTTGTTGGGACGGAAGCTTGGGGCATCGGGGAAGTTCTACGCCGAGAATGAATTCGACCTCTCCAACCTGAAGGGTATTAAGGATGATATTCTCGAGATGGGGCGGTCCTGTGTCCATAAGGATTACCGGCGCAATGCGATCGTTATGCTTCTTTGGGCCGGCATCATCGATTACGTCAGTCGCCATCGTGTCCGGTATATTACAGGTTGTCCCAGCGTCTATACGGTAGACCCCGCAGAGGTCAGCGACATCTTTGCCTTGCTCAAGCGTGATCATTTTGCGCCCGCGAACCTGCGCGTCCGCCCTCTGGCGGCCAAGGCCTTTAGCCGGCTCGACCGTCATTGCAACATCGAAGGGCGCGAGAAGCAGATCATGCTCAAGATCCCTTCCCTGGTCCGTTCGTATCTTAAATTCGGCGCCTTTGTTTGCGGCGAGCCTGTCTTTGACGAAGAGTTTGGTACGGTTGATTTTTTCATGCTCCTGGAAATGGACAAGATCTCTTCGGCGTATGTGGACCGCATGCGCCCCAGAAAGGACGCATGAGGCGTTTATTCAAATTGATCCCGTGCGTGGTATGCTTTATCGTTTTTCTTCTGGGCGCCTGTCTCGTGCGGCTGAGTTTTCTTATCTGGCGGCCGAAGAGGCGATGGGCTCCTGTCGCGCATCTGAATCGCGCGCTCGCCTGGTGTCTCGTGCGCCTGATGGGCGTGCGCATACGTCTGGCGGGGTCTGGACGACCACAGACCGGCGGCCTGTTTTTAGTCAGCAACCATGTCGGTTATCTCGACGGATTTGTCCTCGGAGCGCTTTTTCCAGTTATTTATACCAGCAAGAGCGAATTGAAACGCTGGCCGTTGATCGGGGCCATGACGGAGCTTTCGGGGACTCTGTTTATCGACAGACAGAGGAAGAACCATATCAGCGAGTATATCGATGATATGGCCGGCGTCCTGCGTCAAGGGGTGAACGTCCTTTTTTTTCCGGAAGGGACGTCGACGAACGGAGAGAAGCTTTTGCCGTTCAAATCGGCTTTTTTTGAAGCGCCCCTCAAGGCGGGTTGCAGCGTCGTGCCCGTGACGTTGTGTTACCGGGCCCTTGACGGTCGTCCGCTGACGCCAGAGAACCGCGGGCAGGTCTATTGGTATGGAGAGATGACGTTTATGGATCATTTCTTCCGTCTCCTCGGCCACCGTTCCATCGACGTGGAAGTGGTTGTCCACGAAACGATCTCTATGCGCGTGCAGGGTGAAAAGGAACGCGCGCGCAAGGACTTGAGTGAGCGCGCTTTTACGACCATTGCTTCATCCCTCTCTATACCGGTCCTTTCCTAAAAGAGAAGGCACGCAAAACGCCGCTAGAGGTGCACATGGCGCAATCCCTTGTTCCCGAACGCAGTATCGTTCCCTTGTTCCATCTCCAGACCAAAGACGGTGAGGTGTTCGACCCCTCAAGTTATAAACGCCGAAAAAACCTTGTTCTTTTTTTCATGACGCAGGCGGATCGAGATTTCTTGATGCGCCTCGACCAGGCATCGGCCGCGCTCCGGCAGCGCAACGCCGTTATCGCCGTCATCTGTCCTGCCTGTTGCGAAGTCGTTGCCGCCCTGCACCAGGCGCACCGCCTTTCATTTGTCGTTCTTTCAGACGAGAAGAGGGAGGTTTTGCGCCGGTTCGTTTCTTTTGCCGAAGGGGAGACATTTGCCGCCCTTTTTATTACGGACAGGCGTGGTGATATATTTTTTGAATATTTGGCGCCGGCGGCCCATGACTTGCCTCCATTTGAGGATGTTGTGAAGTCTCTTGAATTCATCGAAAGTCAATGTCCGGACAGCGAGAGAGGATTTTGAGATGACCATGCCTGTTGATCCTTCCGTTGTCAAAGCCAGGCAGTTAGTCAAGAGCTTCGGAGAGACGGAGGCTGTCCGCGGCATCGATTTTGACGTTCGCCTTCACGAGTGTTTCGGCCTTCTGGGGCCGAATGGCGCCGGCAAGACGACCACCGTCAGGATGGTCCATTGTTTTATTCCGCCTACGGCCGGGCTTCTGGAGGTGCTAGGATCGGATGTGCGCCTTCAGCCGAGCCGGATCAAGGCGCGACTGGGAGTGTGTCCGCAGGAAAACAACCTTGATCCTGATTTGAACGTCTGGGACAACCTGCGCGTCTTCGCGCGCTATTTTGACATTACAGGCCCTGGCGTAGATAAGCGTTGCGAAGAGCTTTTGCATTTCGTCGGTCTTTACAACAGGAGAAAAGCGGCCATTGAGGAATTATCCGGCGGCATGAAGCGCCGGCTGATGATGATCCGTTCGCTCCTTAACAAGCCGGAGCTTTTGATTCTGGATGAGCCGACAACAGGCCTCGATCCCCAGGCCAGGCATCAGATTTGGGAGACGATCGTTCAGGTCAAGCGTCAGGGGACGTCGGTCATTTTGACGACGCATTATATGGACGAGGCTGAGCATCTTTGCGATCGGCTCATCATCATGGACCAGGGTCGCATCATCCAGGAAGGTTCTCCCCGCGAACTGGTGGCCCAAAACGTCGGCCGTCACGTCGTCGAGATCTCTAGTGCCGAGCCGCCGGTTGTCGGCGCGCTGCGCGATCTGCGTCTGTCGTTTGAAGCCTCGGCCACCCACTGCTATGTCTTTGCGGACGATGGGATGGCCGTCTATAAGCTGCTGGCCGGCCGTTTCGGGGAAGAGAGATGTCTCTTGCGCATGGCGAACCTCGAAGATGTCTTTTTAAAGGTGACAGGAAGGAATTTGAGGGATTGATCTCATGGGAACACCGACGATCACCAGAAGGTTCTGGCGGGTCTGGCAGAGGAATTTCGACGTCTATCTGGCGACGTGGAAAGTGAATTTTATCCCGCCTTTGCTTGAGCCCGTTCTGTATCTTTTTGCCTTCGGTATCGGCTTGGGCGGGCTCGTCCAGAAAGTCTCCTATATGAACGCCGACGTTTCCTATATGGCCTTCATCGCGCCGGGGCTTGTGGCCGTTGCCGTCATGAATCACGGTTTCTTTGAGACGACGTATGCTTCTTTCGTCCGGATGTATTTCCAGAAGACGTTTGACGCCATTCTCTCGACGCCCTTGACCATAGAAGATATTATTTTCGGGGAGCTGGTTTGGGGGGCGACTAAGGCGTTCATGGCGGCTGCCATCATGTTTGCCGTCCTGCTTGGTTTCGGCCTCATCGCCTTGCCTGCGGGGTTGTGGATTCTCGCCGTTGCCTTGCTTGCGGGAATGGTTTTTTCGGGGCTGGGCATGTGTTTCACGGGTCTGGTCAAAAATATCGAAATGTTCAATTTCCCCGTCTTTCTTTTTATCACGCCCATGTTTTTGTTGAGCGGCGTCTTTTTTCCTCTTGAGACCCTTCCGGCTTGGGCTCAGGCCGTCGCGCGTTTTTTCCCTTTGACATATCTGGTGTCCGCCCTGCGGGTCTTGGCCCTGGGCCGGCCGGCAGGCGGGATGTTGCCGGATATCTTGGTCTTGGCGGCCTTGGCGGTTATTTCGTGTTATGTCGCCATTGTCCTGATGAAAAAGAGATTGCTGAAGTGAGCTTTCGGCTTGGTTTCTCGAAAGGGCGCCTCTATGGTCGTCGACCCCAAAGACATAAAAGATATCCCATCTTTTCCTGTCCTGCGGCCGCTGGAATGGAATGACAAATCCCTTCTGGGCCGCCTGTTTACCTCTTATCCTCCGGTGATCTCGGAGTACACGTTTACGAATCTTTTTGCCTGGAGGAAGGCGTATGATTTTTGCCTCTCGCGACTTGAAGGGGCGGTTTTGGTCGTTTCCCGTCGGCGAGAACGCCTGGATATTTTTGATCCATTGTGTCCGGCATCTGAAAAGCGGCATGTGATTGAACAATGTCTTGACTCATCAGCCGGCGCGCCGGTGGTCTTCGTGCGCCTGCCCGAAGAGACAGCCGTTCCTCTGCAGATGTCCGGCCGTTTTGCCGTCAGGCAGGAGAGGGATCATTTTGATTACCTTTACCGTACGAGGGACCTGATTGATTTGAAGGGCGCGGCGTATGACGGCAAAAGGAATTTTATCAAGCGGTTCAAAGAGGCCTGCGCCTTCGAATTTAAAGAGATGAAAGAGGAGGATGTGGAGAGTTGTCTTTATTTTGAAGAAGAGTGGTGCCAGGCCAAGGATTGCCAGCGTATCGAGGGGTTGGCTCATGAGCGGGAGGCGATGCGGGAGATTCTGGGGCATTTCCAGGGTCTCGGCGTCAAGGGGGCGATGATCCGTGTCGGCGGCAAGGTGGAGGCCGTGACTATCGGGGAGGCATTAAACCCGCAGACATTCGTGATTCACATCGAGAAGGCGAACGGCGTCTGTCCCGGTATCTATCAGGCGATCAATCAGATGTTTTGCGCCGCCGCGGCCTCAGGATTTGATTTTGTCAACAGAGAGCAGGATCTGGGCGTGTCCGGATTGCGTCAGGCCAAGGAGTCCTACAGGCCTTGTGCGATGGTCAAAAAATTCACGGTGGTTAAAAAATGAACGGGCCCGCGCATAGACGTATCTCCGTCCTTACGTTATAATAATCATAGATCGTTAGACATGGAGCGTGCATGAGTCCAGTATTTCTACAGATTCTTGTCGGCGTGGCCATCGGTCTGATTTTGGCTTTTGCCGTCTTTTGGATGAAACATCTTTGGGGGCGCAAGGCGGGCCTGGGCCAAGAACAGCAGTTGAACCAGGCCGTGGACCAGCTTAAGGGGATTTTTGCCACACTTTCTCTGGAGGCGCTTTCCAAGAATTCCGAGGAATTTCTCAGGCTGGCACATGAAAAATTCCAGAGTCTGAGCGCTATGGGCGAAAAGGACCTTACTGGCAAAAAAGAGCTTATTGACAGGACGCTCGAGGAGATGAAGGCGGAGTTGGTGCGTGTCAAAGATCTTATGAACAGCTTGGAAAAGGACCGGGTGGAGAAATTTGCCAACCTGTCAAAGGATATCGAAAGGATGAATACCGAGACTTCCAGGCTGCAGGAGACGACGGATCATCTTCGAACAGCCCTGGCCTCGACCAAGGCCATCGGCCAGTGGGGGGAGCGCATGGCTGAGGATGTCTTGCGTCTGGCGGGCTTCATCGAAGGCGTCAATTATGCCAAACAGAAGGCGCAGGGGCAGGCCCGACCGGACTATACGTTCTTTTTGCCGCAGGGTCTGAAGTTGAATATGGATGTCAAATTTCCCCTCATGAATTACCAGAGGTTTTTTGAGGCTAAAAACGACCAGGAGAAAGAGGCTTACAAGACGCAATTCTTGCGCGACGTGCGTCAACGCATCAAGGAAGTCACGACGCGCGACTATATCGATCCCCAGGAGCAGACGCTGGACTATGTGATCGTGTTTATCCCGAATGAACAGGTTTATGCCTTTATCAATCAGAGCGACCGCACCATCCTGGATGAGGCCATGAAGCAGCGTGTGATCTTCTGTTCGCCTTTGACGCTTTATGCGATCTTGGCGGTGATTCGCCAGGCCATGGATATGTTCCGCCTGGAAGGCACGACGCGGCAGATCTTTTCTGTCCTTGAATCTTTTAAAAAACAGTATCAGGCGTTCTGCGCATCTTTGGAGAAGATGGGCGAGCGCTTGGAAGACGCTCGCAAAGAATACGATGCGCTTGTCACCACGCGCAAGAACCAGCTCGACAGGCAGCTTAAAAAGATCGAAGACCTGCGTCAGACCGACGATGCCGCACAGCTCGAGGGGTCTCGTGATTCTTGAAGTCAAGGTCATCCCTAAATCCTCCCGTAACGCCGTCGTGCAGGAGGCCGGCCGCCTGAAGGTCTATGTGAGCGCTGCGCCCGAAAAAGGAAAAGCCAATAGGGCTTTGATTGAGCTTATCGCCGGGCATTTTTCCGTCCGCAAGAGCGATGTCCGTATCAGGCAGGGACTTCACGCGCATACCAAAATCGTCGAAATTCCCGGATAATGGCAGAGTCGCTTATCCTCTACAAGGAAAAAAACCGCTACAGGCTTGACGTCTTTGAGGCCTTTGGGGCACAGGCCTTTTTTACAACCAGGCCCCTGGACATGTCTTTTGAGAATCCACGCAGGCGTCGGGCGCTTGCGGCTGCGGGGATCAATGCCGGAAACCTTGTGTGTCCTTCCCAGGTGCACGGCAATCGTATCTTTGTCGTCGCAAGAAAACATAAGGGGGCCGGCGTCGTCGGCCGCCGCACAGCCATTCAGGACACCGATGCCTTGGTGACTGATACACGAGAAGTCGCCTTATCGGTCCTGACGGCCGATTGTCTGCCTGTATTTATGCTTGATACGCAAAAGAAGGCCATTGCAATGGTCCATGCCGGCTGGCGGGGTCTGCATCTGCGGATCATCTCTCGCGCGCTGTCGGTCATGACGGAGGTCTTCGGCAGCAGTCCTCGGGACATCCTGGCGGCGTTCGGTCCGGCCATAGGACCCTGCTGTTACCGCGTCGGTAATGAATTCGTTTCCATGTTTCCTTCGGCCGTTGACCGCCGCCACGAGGGCATTTTTATGGATCTGGCGTTGTGCGCCCGCCGGGAATTGGAGGCCTGTGGCGTGCCGGCAGACAGGATTCTGGAGAGTCGCATTTGCACCTCCTGCCGCAATGAAGAATTTTATTCCTACAGGCGCCAGGGAGAAGCCGCTGGGCGCCAGATATCCGTCTT
>CAZAYJ010000027.1:0-3822 GCA_964489335.1 uncultured Planctomycetia bacterium | reverse complement strand
AGCCTTGTTATTCGTGGTAAGATGACGCCAAGAGGCGAAAGACAATGGTTAAATTAATCGAGATCAACGATACGCAATTCAACACTCTGGTGTTAAAGGCATCTTTGCCCGTCCTGGTCGAATGCGCCAGCCCGGAATGCATCATCTGCAAGACGATGGCCCAACGCGTCGGCGAAGCCGCCCGCGATTACCTGGATCAGATGCTTTTTTTTCGGCTCAATGTCAATGAAAACCGGCGTTGGCAGGATTACGGCGTACGGGTGATCCCGACGATTTTGTATTTCAAGGCGGGGGAGTTGGTGGCGCGGCAGGAAACCTTTCCGGAGGTCGAGGAGATCCAGAAGCAGATCCGCACGATCCTGGGGCATGATCCCAGGTCCGTCGGGCCTGAGGCGGAACTGAAAAATGCCATGGACCTGGAGCACGCGGCCGTCCAGTTTTATAAGTATGTGTCTGCCAATGTGCGCAACGGCCGGGCCAAGGAGCGTTTCCGTCAGTTGCAGCATCAGTCCGTGGCGCATCTGGAGATTTTGGGGAAGAGATACAAGGATCTCGCCGGCGAGCCTTATGCGCCGGCTGAAAAGATCATCGAGCCCGGCATGGAGCCCCATGGTTTTTCCCTCCTGGGGGCGGTAAAGATGGCCATCCGGCTTGAAGAAAGGCTCTTGGCGTATTACAAAAAACTTGCGAAGTCCAAGATTAAGCCGGCCGAGAAGGAACTGTTTAAAAAGATTATCAAAGAGGAGGGGGCGCATCTGAAGGCCGTCCAGCAGGAAAAGGCCTATGCGCAACGCCGGGAGATGGAGAGTTCTCTGGAAGTCGCTGATCAATCCAGCTGGTTGAACAAGGTGTTCGAATAGGGGGTCGCCATGGCTCAGGTCAAAGTGTATTCCACCCCGACATGTCCTTATTGCATCCGTGCAAAAAAATACCTGGCAGACAAAGGCGTTGCTTTTGAAAATATCGACGTGTCGTCCGACGAAGACGCATTAAAACAAATGGTCGATATCTCCGGACAGATGGGCGTGCCTGTCCTGGTGATCGACGGCGATGTGATCGTAGGGTTCGATCAGACAAGGATCGACCAGAAGCTGGGACTCTAAGATCATGTTGGACCTTGTCATCATCGGCGCAGGTCCTGCGGGTATTACGGCGGCCATCTATGCCGCCCGCAAGAAGATCGATTTCGTCCTTGTTTCCAAGGATTTAGGCGGCCAGACGGCTTTGAGCGCCGACGTGGAGAATTATACCGGCTATCAATTCATCACAGGGCCGGACCTCGTGGCTAAGTTTGAAGAGCACCTGCATCAGTTTGATATCACTTTTCATAATGGCGAGGCCGTGACGCGGATCGCCCGGGAGGCCGGCGGCGCGTTCGCCGTCGTAACCACCAAGGCCTCTTATGTATGTCGTACGGTGTTGATTGCCTCGGGCCGCCGACCCCGGTGGCTGGAGGTGCCCGGCGAAGAGGAATTCCGCAACAAGGGCGTCAGTTATTGTGCGACATGTGACGGCCCGTTGTTTGCCAAAAAGACCGTGGCGGTCGTCGGCGGCGGAAATTCGGCCCTGGATGCGGCGTTACAGATGATGAACATCGCCGAGAAGGTATACGTAGTCGATATCAATCCCGCGCTCGGCGGCGACGAGATCATGCGCCGCAAGGTCGAAACGTCGCCGAAGGTCGAAGTCCTGAATAAGGCCAGGACGTTGGCGATTGCGGGAGAGCGTTTTGTCAAAGCCATGAAAGTGGACGTTGCCGGCAGGATCCGGGAGCTGGCCGTGGACGGTATCTTTGTGGAGATTGGTTCGATCCCCAACAGTGAGATCGCGGATATCGTGGACAGGAATGCCGCCGGGGAAATCGTTGTCGATTGTCTCAACAGGACTAGCGTCCGGGGTGTCTTTGCCGCCGGAGACGTCACGACGGTGCCCGAGAAGCAGATTATCGTGGCGGCCGGCGAAGGCGCCAAGGCGATCCTGGGTGTTTCCCGTTATCTGATGCAGGAAGGCTAAGAAGATGAAGTATTGCGTGGTGTTTATGACGGCGCCGCGAGGTCCCGAAGCGAAGGCCCTGGCGCAGATGCTGCTGAAGAAAAGGCTTTGCGCCTGTGTGAACATCATCAAGGGCATGGCGTCTTTTTTCTGGTGGCAGGGCCGGATCGATGCGGCGAGGGAATCACTTCTGATCGCCAAGACCGAGCAGAGGTGTCTCAAGAGGATCATCCGGGAGGTCAACAAGGTGCACAGCTACAGCGTCTGCGAGATCATCGCGGTTCCGGTCGTCGTCGGCAACGCCTCTTATCTGAAGTGGGTTACAGCTTCCTTAAAGAGGGGTTAAGGGATATGATTTCAGGAGCAAATCCGTTTGAATTTATTCTGGTATTCGGCGCGGGCGTTTTGGTGAGTTTTTCGCCTTGCGTCTATCCTCTCCTGCCTGTGACGATCGGTTATATCGGCGCCGGCGCCCAGAAGGACCGGTTCCACGCCTTTATCCTGAGCCTCATTTATGTCCTCGGTATGGCCATTACCTATAGCATCCTCGGCGTCTTTGCCAGTATGACGGGAAAAATTTTCGGACAGATCAGCTCCAATCCAATCTCTTTCTTTATTATCGGCAACATCTGTATCATTTTCGGACTTTCGATGCTGGGTGTCTTTGAAATGCATCTGCCGAATTTCTTTTTGAACAAGATCAAAGGGCATAAATCGAAATTTTCTGTTTTTCTTTTGGGGATGACTTCGGGGTTGATCGTCGGGCCGTGCACGGCCCCTGTGCTGGGTACCATCTTGGTTTATGTGGCGACCAAACAGAACCTTTTTTACGGCATTTTTCTTTTGTTCAGTTTTGCTTACGGCATGGGGGCTTTACTGATCCTGGCGGGGACGTTCAGCGGTCTGTTGGCGGGAATGCCCAAGTCCGGACAATGGATGTATACAATCGAAAAAATCGGAGGGGTTCTTTTGATCCTGGCCGGCGAATATTTTCTCGTCAATATGGGGAGGGCTTTGATATGAGATTACGGCATGTCCGCTGGTTTGTTTTTGCCTGGATCATGGTCGTCTTTTTCTGCGTCCACAACGTTTCTGCTTCGGCGTCCATAAGACGGCCACAGCTGGTCGGCAGTATGGCCCCAGATTTTACGCTGGAGACGACCGCCGATACCAAGATGACGCTGCGGAACGTCAATGGACACGGCGTCATCCTTTTTTTCTTTACGACATGGTGCCCGTATTGCCGCGAGAAGCTTCCATCCCTGGATGCAGAGCGCCGGAAGATGAAGGATGAGAAGATCGAGCTGCTTTTGATTGACGCCGGAGAGAGCAAGGCCAAGGTGAAGGCGTTCATCGAAAAGCAACAGCTGTCTTTTACCGTTCTTCTGGATGTCAATACGCTGGTTGCCGAGAGTTACGGTGTGGTCGGTGTGCCGACCTTCGTTTTGATTTCTGCGGACGGCGAGATCGTCTGGATGGGTAACGAGCTTCCGGACAATTATCGCAAGCTCCTGACGCGTTGACTCGTATCCTAAAGACTTTCTTGACAAGGCCTCCCCGCCGATTTAAAATAATAATAAGAACGATTATTATTTAGCACCCGTCACAGACAGCAGGTACCGGATTTTCCCGTCTCATCATTCACCGGCATCGGCACCATAGAGATGACAGGGATTTTTTGTCCCTTTGGGCCGGCGAAGTGAACAGGGGCTTGTCGGGTGCGTGCGGCCGGGGATGACGATGAAAAAGGTATCGCAGAATTACAGGATTACCAAACAGCGGCAGCAGCTCCTGGAGCTGTTGCCCACCACCAGGGAACCTCCGACCGCG
>CAZAYJ010000026.1:0-11747 GCA_964489335.1 uncultured Planctomycetia bacterium | reverse complement strand
GCTGATGGAGCAAGGAGGATGTGCAAAAAGTGTCTTCATAGATACTGGCCTCTAGGGGATTCCTGCGCCTTGATTAGAAACCGACATCGTAGAGTGTGTTGGCGAAGAATACGTCATCCATTTTTTTAAGGAAAGCGTCCTTTTGAAAAGAATACACGCGATCCGGCTTGTAGGAATCTTGATAAACACGGCGCAGGCGTCTCAACAACGGTGCACCGAAAAGGATTTTTGTATGACTAAAGAATTCAAACAGGCCTTCGGGTGTTCTTGGGCCCGCGAAACGCCATCTGCCATCTTTATGCGTGCATATGCCATGCCGCGCAAGGAAGCTCAATTCTTTACCGAATACCTTTGTCATGTTTGTGGAAAACGTCCGGGAAAAATCGGCTTCTCTGGTTCCAGTAAGTAATTGAGGGATGAGGTGGGTCGCAAGGGCGTATGTCCTGTCAATGGCGCAGAATTCATAGACATCGTCCGGCCGTCCCTCAAAAGATGTGCAACGGGCATAAAAATCCGGCATGAATATGGTTTGGGCATAAAGCCCCATGCCGACGATGCTGCAGCCGCGGTTGAAATAATCGTCCTGCTGGGCGTTGTTCCCGTTTGTGCGGCGCTGAAAAGCTTCGAAACCATGCCGGGTGTAACCCTGATTAGCCAGGATGTCTTTGGCTTCCTTGAGCATCTGGTGGCGTCTTGTCAGAAACTCTCCCAGGTCTTTCTTTGCCAGTTTATCGCCGCGAATAGCGGTTACATCGCAGAGTGGAATTAGATGGATGACGTCGGGCTCAAGGTTGATGATGCGGCGCAGTGTGGTGAGAAAGCTTTGTATTGTCTGGTTTGGCAAGCCGGCGACAAGGTCGATATTCAGACATCCGAAACCTATTTGTTGAGCGGCCCGCATGCATCGATACACCTTTTGGACGGATTGGGGACGGTGGATGGCCTTAAGGACTTTAGGGTCAAGACTTTGCACTCCCAGGGTCAGGCGATTGACCCCCAGAGATTTGAGCGTTTTGAGTTTATGGAGGTCCAAACTAGCCGGGTGCGCCTCAAAGTCCACCTGAGCGCATGGTATAAAGCGGAAGCGCAAATAGATGCGGCGCATGATTTTTTCGATCAAGGAAGCGGTCAAGAGCGAAGGAGTCCCTCCTCCCAGATACAATGATCGTATTTCGGTGCCATTGAATAGTTCGCCGTATGCGTCTGCTTGGCGGCAAAGGGATTCGATGTAGGCGCTCAATTCTGCAGCGGACTTGAGGACGCTATGGGCGCAATGGCAATAGGTGCAATCCGCTGCGCAAAAAGGGATGTGGACGTAGAGATGGTAACGGGACCACGGTGTCCGTTTTGCCAGATGTCTGGCGATACGCGGCACCAGATCGCGGCTGCAGGTTTTGGAGGCCAGCGGTCGCAGCATCCTGTGCTGGAAAGTGCTTAAAGGCAGCACCGCCGTCAGGAATCTGAGAAAATTCAGGTCGTAAGCGATGGTTTCACCTCGAAGAAACGGGCAAGCGGGGATATGTGCCTCGACAGTTTTTTCCAGTCACAAGGGTATGTCAGCGTCTTGTCCGTTTCAAAATAGTCGTCGAAGGAGATATTTTTATTTTTCAGAAATTCCTTGAAAAGCCTGCTGCCAGGCAGAAGGATCAGGGGATTGACCAAAAGTTCATCCAGCGGCAGGCGTCTCAAGACGCTTTTGGTTTGTCGGATGGTCCCCGGCGTTTCCCCCGGCGCGCCGAGGATTAAAAATATACCGACACGGATATCATGTGTCTTGGCCAGCCGGATATTCTTGACGGCTTTTTTGATGTCCAACGGCTTGCCTAACGTTTTGAGGATTCGAGGGGAGCCCGACTCCAGGCCGAAGTGGATTGTCCGGCAGCCGGCCAGCCTCATGAGTCTCAAGAGTTTGCCGTCAACCGCATCCGGTCTCGTGGTGCATTCCCACCGGATCTTCAGATGTTTTTTAATGAAGGCATTACACAGCGTGACGGCGCGCTGTTTCTTAAGCAGAAAATCATAGTCGTCAAATCGGATCTTGCGGATGCCGTAGCGGTTATATAATAACTCAATCTCTTCCAGGACATTAGGGATGCTTCTGAAACTTATGCCGGTTCCCCAGAAGAGTCTTTTATCGCAAAACGCACAGGAGAAACCGCATCCGCGTGCCGTTAAAACCGGAACCGGCTTCCCTGTGTTCTTACAGAAATATGGGGAGACAAACGGCAGATCGTCAAGATTATGTTCGTTATTTCCTTTTGTCTCGCAGACTCTGTTGTTTTTGATGAAGGCGATACGGGGAATGCCGCTATATTTTTCCCGAGCCGTGCTTAGAACCCGTGGAAGCGCGATTTCAGGGTCTTGCAGGATGACGACATGCGCCAAGCGGTCGTTAAGATAGCGATTATGGAACATGCCGGCAAATGGACCGGCAAGAATGATGAACGGCTGTCTGTTTTTTTGTCTCAGGATCTTGAGAAAATCCAGCGATGGACCCCTGTTGCCCTGAAAAATGACTATGCAGACATCTGCATAGTTCTTCCGTGATACAGAGGCCTTATATGACGCAAAGCCTTCGAAATCCAGAAGAAAATCGTCGAAAACAACGGGGATTAAGGAACGCTTGAGGTTGGCCAGAATATAATAGACGTAGGTTTTCAGGGCGGAGATATTCCCGCATGCGTATTGTGTCAGGGGCGGAATGATAAGATGCACCCGTCGGGAAGTCTCTGTTGACGGTTCGGTCTGCGGAGGGGTCATCTCAAAAACAGCCCGGTCCTTAACGCAGTCGCTGAGGCCGCAGCTTGGGATTTTGGCACCTGTTTTTGATGTTCTCTGTGGAGATGTCGCTGCACAAGTCCATGTCATTACGCATCAGGGATAGATCAAACAGGGCGATATCCCGGGTTACGGTATCGAGGGTTTGGTAAGGGTCCTGGTCGCCGAACAGGATATCGCACGCCACGACTTGCTCCAAATTGAGAGAATCCCTGTATTTCAGGCATGCAACTTTGGAGTTGTAGTTTTTAAAACCCATGTAAACTGAAAGCATTTTTGCCGCCGTGCGCTGTGCGCTTCCTTCAAGCGAGAACGCACTTTTCAGGCTTGGATCGTTTATCCCTCTGCGGACGGATTCCTGGTCCATCTCGGCGTATCCCCGGCAAAGGTCTGCTTCTCCTGTCGACAGCGAGGCGCACGTATTTTGGCTTAGATTCTGGCAGATTCTTTTCATCAGATCATTGTTGAGCTGGGAACAGTTGCCCAGGGCGAAATTTTTTGCATTCTGGAGCCAGCGGAATTTGTCCTGACACATCTTGGCTTGGGAAGACGTCTTGCATATTGAGGCATCCTGTTTCCGGAAGGCGATGTAGGGCAGGAGCGCGTCAAGAAAAGGATCGGTATCCTGTGTTTTTTTTATCTGTGCCGCGAGAATTTGTTCGAATTCAATCTCCTGCTTTCTGGTTGTGTCCTTCTCTTCCATCAGACGTCTTTCCTCTGCCGTCAGATTTTGTGCCTCTGCAGTTGGCGTCGTCAGCAAAAGGCACAGAAAGCCCAAGGTCAGCCCTTTGTGGATATGGTGACGCATGATTTTCCCCTCACGATAGCGACTGAACATGATGAAAGTCATTTTAGCAAAAAAAGGGTATCTGGGAAAGCGATTTTGTATGTTAATCCCTCGGCAAAACATGCATACTGTTGACTTCAAGAGTGGTCTGATGCTTCCTGAGGTCGCGGTCTCAGATCGATGATATGGCGGTGTTTGCCCGTGGTCGTCTTGGGGACGTGGCCGGAATGCGGCCGGATAGTGACCAGATGCGCCAGTCCCAACCGTGCGCCTATTTCTTTGAAGAGGATATCCGTCAAATAAAGGTCCTGCTCGGGAATGTTTAGCGTCAGGAGATCTTTGAAGTTCTTTTTGTCTTTTTCGATGACCAAAAAGAAACGTGGATGCTTCAGGAGCCGCAGGATTGTTTCTACCAGCATCCTTTGGGATGTGATTTTGCCTTCGATCAGAATCGAGTCTTCCTCCCGCCCCAGGACGCGGATATACTTGTGGTTGTTTTTTTTGAAGATCGAGACGCGGTCTCCGAGCAGATAGCGCAGGAAAGGCATACAGGTATTTTCTAGATCTGTAACGACGATGCGCCCCTGCCCGCAGGCCGTTATGCTGCCGTCTTCCTGCAGGATTTCGAAGAGAAGTCCATCTTCGTAAAGCCGCATGTCAAGGTCCTTCGGGCGGTCGGCGATGGCAAACCCGGAGAATTCCATGGCCCCGTAGTGATTGAAGATGCGCGTCCCCGAGATGGCGCTCAGGCGGTTCATAAACCACGGGTAGAGCGGTTCGCCGTTGAGGATACAACATTTTACCGAATGGTTTCTTTTCAGGATATGGAAGATGTCGTAAATCTGGTTTGTGTAGGAGTTAATGATGTTGGGTCTCATGGTTTTAATGAGGCGTATGGCTTCGTGAAGTTTCTCAGTGCTCATGAGAGATCCCAGCGGGATGACGCCCGCTCCCGCCGCCTTAAAGGCCTGTTCCATGATCCGTCCGCCGCTGTTGAGTTCATAAGAGCAGAGGTTAAGACATAAGGCGCCTTCTTTGGCGCCGCAGGACCGATAGATCCTGATAAGGCGTTTCAAGTGGGTTTTGTAACATGACGCGGAATGGCGGATATAGAGTTTTTGACCGCAAGAGCCGCTTGTCGCCGTGACACTATAGACGGGCCTGCCGGAGTTGTCCGGTTTCCACAGGGACAGCTCGTCGCGGCTGGTCAGGGGGAGTGTCGCAAATTCTTCGGCGTCCTTCAACGGCAGGTGTACCTTTCTGTATTTCTTTAAATGGTGAAAGGTCTTCAGAAGGGTGTTTATTTTTTTTAGTTGTGACGCATTCATGCTTTTGGTTTCTTTTTAAAGGCCTTGGCGGCAACCATTTTGCAGTAATCACAGTCCTCACATGCCATCTCGCAATAAAGGATTTTTTTAACAAACGAGGCCGGGATGCTCTTATTGTCGCATACGAACGGGATGGAGTTGTTGCCTTTATTGGGTGGCGTCAATTCAAAGAGATTTCCGTCAAAAGAGCGCTCAAAATACGCTTCAAGCTTTTTCCTCAGAGCGGGCGTATGGTCCATGCGGTAGGCGATTTTGACGATATCGGCCAGGCCATTGTCTTCATAGAACGAGAGGTCTTCAGGCCGGATGAACGGGCGTTTGATCTCGTCCGTAAGGTCGTCCCTCCTGTAGACGCAGTTCTTGACATCGATCATGTTCCCTAAGATGTAGGTCTCGCGGAATGGAGGATGGTCGGCGCGCAGCTGGTTGAGCATGTCTTTGAGCAATGGCCAGCTGGAATGGCGGGTTAAATAAAAACAGTTCATATAACAGCCGTGGTTTGCCAGGAGCTTGACGACGAAGCCCTTGTGTTTTTTCTTGTAATCTCTGATTTTTTCCAGCTCCTGGCCTCTGCGGTTTGTCGATACATCCAGGCAGAAGTCCGATATCCCCATCTTGACGGCTTCTTTGATCTTGGAGAGTCCGTCAATGTTCATGAACACGGACGCCTGCAGGCGGATGTGCGGGAAGGCCTTTTTAAGATAAGGCACGATGGCGGGATCGCCGACGGTGATGGACGTCACGCCTCCCTCTTTGTCTAAAAGGCGGATGTATTGAAAAATCTCCTTGATGTTGTCGGTGAATGTCATTCCCTTGTTCATGAGAAGATTGCGCTCAACGTCGTGTTTTTGACAGAGCGCGATCAGCGCATGGATCTCTTCATCGCTGAATTTGTTCTGGTTCTGGTAGGGGCTGGACTGATCGTGGCGTCCGGCGCCGGCAAAATAGACTTCTTGGACCTGTCCGGACTTAAACGCCTGCGCCATCAGCGCCAAATCGCCGTTGTAGGGGATGGAGAAACCTAGTTTCATCTATGAAAGTCTCCAGGATGGCTTTTGGTGTCGCTTCTATTATATGAAAACTTCACGGACTGGACAATCGCTATCTGGTATTTTCTGGCCTGATGTGTGTCTGGCGTTGTCGTTCCGTCAATCCGTCATCCTTTGAGCAGATAGTCATGCCACGCAGGGCGAGGCCTGTTCGGTCGAGCGGATGATTTTTTCCCTTTCCAACAGGGTCCCTGATTCAAAAGACGGACATTGTCGTGCATCGAAAGATTGAACTGGTGATGCAGGCATTGGCGGCAGGCCTTGTAGCGGTGGCCGAACAGATTGTATTTGCCGGCATGCCTTATCTTCATGAATTTTTTTGAAAACCATATGTCTTTGTAGGATTGTTTGAAAATATTGCCTGCGATCAAGTGGTCCGGTATCAGGGCGCAAGGCGTCACGTTTCCCTTAAGGGTAATGAAAGAATAATACCAGCCGCTATAGCAGGCCGGAGGCGGAGGACTGTCAAAAAATTCCCCCGAGGCATTATAGGTGTCAAGTATATTGCTGTGGACCTTTTTGAACAGTTTTGTCCTGGACAATGATACGATCATGTCATGGATCCTTCCCTGCAGATGACGATGTTTCGGGTCCAGGTAGGGATCGAGCTTGTCACAGATCATCTTTTTGACGGACAGGTAGTCAATCCCCGTACGGTGAGCCCAGGCGAATATCTCCGGCAGCTCCAGGTAATTCTGCGACGTCAGGACATACACAATGGTCAATCTCGGCCTGCCTCCCCTTTTCTTTTTCGAATTGAGCAGGAGGCGGATGTTCGTCTGGACGGTCTGGAGCATGTCGGTGGATGAATGGGATTGCAGTGCTTTGAAACGTTCGGGATTCAGGGTTGCCAGGTTGATATCGATGGCGTCGACTTTCAATACGGCGCCCAGCAGGGAATGTTCAAATGTGCCGTTAGTCAATAACGTCGTGGTCAGGCCTTTACGGCAGATATAATCGACCAGATCGGCAAAACGGCTGTAGAGCGTCGTTTCTCCCCGCGCCGCCAGCTGGATGTGGCGGACGTTTAGATCCCGGCAATCATCGATGACTTTTTTGACGGTTTCGAAAGGTAACTCCGTCTTTTTCCCGACATAGGGGGGTCTGACTTTTAGAAGAGGAGAATGGTGCCAGCAGTATGCACACCTGAAATTGCATACATTGGTCAGTAATAGAGCGATTTTTCTGGGGCCCGCAAGGACTTTGTCTTTTGCCGATCCGATGAGCCTGAGTTTATCGTAGATATCCATTGCGATATGTCTCGGATGCGCGTTTTTCTGTTTTCCTTATGCGGTCATTCGGGCAGGGTGATGCCGTGAAAGAATGACGGTTTTGCTGCCGGCCTATGACGTCGGCAGTCTAAGGGCATTTTTTGCGTCACAGATATTTGTATTCTCTTCAAGAAAGCAGCATGATCGACAGGCGTCAAAAGTCCGCGACAAAAGGCCGGAAGACCCTTTCGCGCGGAAGGCCTGGTATTCTTTGGAGCACCAGAGTTGGGTGAAAGACCGTTTTAGGACGTTACCCATCAGAAATTCGTTGTTCACCGAGCAGCATCCCCAAACGTTGCCTTCTTCCGTCAAAAATGTCTTAAACCAGCCCAGGTAGCAATGAACAGGATCCCTGCTTTTGGCTGTCCGTTCAAGGAAATATCCGAATTGTTTGTAGTTATAAAAAACATTCGTATTCGTTTCTGCATAGGCCGGATTCTTGTAAAGTTGTTTGAGGATTATTTCGCATGCCTTGAGCATCTTGGGGGTTAGACGTAACTGTTGGTTTGTCCGGTTTGTCCGGATATATCTGATTGCGAGCTCCTTGACATTAAATTTTTTGGCGATCTTGAAGATTTCGGGGAGACCTTGATAGTTAGCTGCATTCAGGATGTAGTGGATGCAGACATGCAGTTTTTGCTGCGGGAATTTGCCGAGGTAGGCGATATTGCGGAGGACTTGGTCGAAAAAATATTGGTTGTTGTTCGCCTGTAATTTTTGGTATTCTGAAGCCGTGGTTGCCGAAAGATTAATCCTGATGTCATTGATTTTTGAAACCGTTTTGAGCAGCCGGTCGGGAAACGTGCCGTTCGTCTGCAGCGTCAAAACAAATCCTTTGTCGCGGGCGTAACTGACGATTTTTTCGAAATCAGGATGGAGCGTCGGCTCTCCTTTGGCGGAAATACAGATATGTCGCACCTTCAGCTTCCAGCATTCATCAAGGGTTTTAAAGAGCGTGGTGGTAGCAATTTTCTGACCGGGCCGGAAACGTGGTTTGTCTTGCGGCGTCTGTGAAGGCGAATGATACCAACAGTAGGAGCAGGCCAGGTTGCATGCATTGATGATATGCAAATGGAGCGAATAAGGCCCGACCAGAACCCTATTCTTTATGATTCCCAGCAAACGATATTTTTCGTAGGGGTCGTCTCGACGCATCTTGGGAGTATTATAGCCCAGGGATAAATATCCTGCAAGCACGCCTCTTGTATGATGCTTTTATGAAGAAGCCTAAAACAGCGGACATGAATGTTAAATATGTCTTGGGCGGTCTAGATGCCCGGATTTTTGATCGCCGGCCCTTCCCTTTTTCCATGGAGATGATGGAGCGCCTTTGCGGGGCGTATCGCATCGGAAAGCCCGAGTATCTGATTCCTGAATGGAATATACGCGTTTCCCACTCCAATTTTATTGTTTACGTCAAGACGCCTCGCGGAACGTTTTTACTGAAGTGTTATGCCAGAGAACGGCCTGAATCTTTTCTGCGCGAACTCTCCGTGAACCGCTTCCTCATCAGAAACCGGTTTTCTGTCCCAGCCATGCTGACGGCAGGTCGGCAAAACCCTTATGTGCGCCTTGAGGATTACTATGTGACATGCTATGAGTGGATAGATGCGCAGCCGCTCTATAGCTTTCCTCTGGACGGCAGGTTATTGTCCGGCGTGGCGGATGTGATGGTCGGGATGCGGCGTCTATTGGCCGATTTTTCCCATCTTCGTCCTGCGGCCGCCGAGATATCTGAGCCCTTTGATCAGCGGATGACAACGCTGCATGTGGCTATGGCCAGATTCGGCGCCTGGAAACACTCAGGCCTTATTGTACGCATCCTAGACAAGCTGGACGGGTTTTATCGCAGGCGCTGTTCGTTGTTCACGCCATCCCTTCTCCACACCAACCTGGGATTGAGCAATATTCTGATGAAAGACGGCCGGTATTTTGTGGTCGATTTGACACATGTACAGGGCGATTACCATCAGCAGGATTTGGCAAGTTTTTGTTTTTCTTGCTATCTTTTTGATGTGCCGCTGGCGCGCATCGAGATATTTGCCCGGACGCTTATCCGGACGCAAGCAGATCCTCGGAGACAAGAGGCTTTATGGAAGGTCCTTTTTGTGAAGCTGGCGGTGCAGAAGCTTGAAAAAACGCTTGATAAGGAGATCAAAGCGCTGTCTTTGCGCCGGGACAGCGCTTTGCTTCGCTCCTACCTTTATCATATCCGCCGGCGCAAAACTCAGCTTTTGAGCGTCATAGGTCTTTTTGGCAAAGACCTGCCGTAAACCGCACCTCCTGTTGTCTCCCCCTGTTTCTTATAGAACCAGAAAATAAAACTGAATGCGCGGCCTTTTGTCCATATCGATGCAGATATATGAGATACGAACGATATTTGCGATAGGGACAAGAGCTTGGTAAAGTTTACGCGCAGCGCCCGTCCTATCGAAATGCCTCAGGTGTATATTGACATCGCTGGCGTCGAAGCGGAAATCCGTGCGCACCGACCATTTGTCGTCTTTTTGATAGCGGATGACTAGCATGACCTTGGATGGCAGCCATCCTTTTGTCCAGAATTTTTTATAGGCCTCTATTGATGTATGCTTCAGCAGGTCGCTGTAGATGCCGAATAATGTATCCGTAGGAAAAGGACCGTAATATATTTTTAGGCTCCTCTCCCCTGTGTTGTAGAGATCGACGGCTGACATCCTGATTTTTTTGAAGCGCTGGATATCCGAGGCGATACGGGAAACATTCAGCTTTAGTTTTGCCGCGATCGTTTTAAGGTGTCTGGCCGGATCGATCTCCGTTTTTGACTTATGGTAATAATTATAGAGCTTGTACCGTGTGTCCCGAAGGAGTGAGCGGTCCTTATATACCGCGATCCCTATGCCGAAACAATTATCTTCGTCATTATGGAACATGTATTGTTTCGCTTCTGATTCGATCTTCATCAGCCGGAATAACTGACAAACATCATTTTTCGTCAGGCAAGTGAGGGCGATCCTTGAGGCGGTTGCGGCACGATGGGGCGAGGATTCGCTGGAGACTTCAAAATTCTGCTCTTGTTTGCGGAGTTGCTTGATGGGGAAGTACAGTTTCATGGCGCGGAAAAACAGAGGGTTTTCTTTCAGGCCGAACTGAAGCAGTTTTACGTCGTGGAGCGTATACATGACTGTGTCCGTGTTTTGAGGCCGCAGATGACGCAGGCCTTCCAAAACTTATTTGTGAAATCCATCGTAACGGCGCCGCAGGGAGGCGCGGACAGCGCTTTCGTCAAAAAGCCGTCCCTCACATTGCCATAGAACGTGGGGTCTTCCCTTGCCGGGAGACCGAAGAGGATACGCGTTGGATTGAAGCATCCGAAGATGTCGCCGTTGCAATCAATGAAGAGATTGTCGCGGCAAGCATCGCAGGTCATCAGGTTATTCAAACGCTTAACGATAGGGAATTTTTTCTCCGTAGGGAGCGTGTCTCGGTCAAGCGGGCCCATCAAGGTGTACGCATCAACGATTTTTTGTGTTTTTTCCATGAACTGCATTAAATTAGTATCTTTAAGGAACGAGGGGATTTTTGTGGCCTTCCGGCATTCGTTGAGCAGGTGGCGCAATTCTTCCTTGTCTGGCGCCAGGTGGTGATTATGAGGGGTCAGCAGCATATGATGGAAATTGATGCGGAGACCTCCTCGGGGAGCATGCCCGAGGCCTTTTGTGATGATGTTGTTGAAGCGCTTGACAAAACCAAGGGCTCCGCTAACGGAATCTTTCGTGATGACGTAGTTGACCTTGAATGCGACCGGTTGTTTCGTGCATTCGATCGTTTTCAGGATGCCGGTGATATTTTTCAGGGCCTGTCCAAAAAGCCTTTTATCCGCCCCATGGACGACTTGGAATTCACGCGGGGTTGTCGCGTTGATGTTGACCGTCAGGATATTCAGGCACGGCAGGACGTTTTTGATAGGTTTGATCCTTTGGAGATTCGTTAGGACTTCGATCTTGTAGCCCAAGCGGTGTCCGGCAACTACAATCTGTTCGAAATACGGATGCAGTGTCGGCTCGCCCTGTGATCCGATCTCAAATGTTTCAAAACCGGCCGCCCTCGCCTGGCGCAAAACAGACATCCATTCCCTGAGAGACAGATCTGCTTTCTGTCGGTCATGGAGATAGACACAGAAGACGCAGCGATATTGACAGGTATTCGTCAGGGAGATAAGGAGGCGTTTGGCCCTGTGGTTGGCTTGCGCGGTATGATTTCGGCTCATGATGGCAGACCTAATTTCTGGAGTTGCTGTTGGATGGTGTTATTGTCTTGATAATGACAGCAATGGCGGCAGACGTCGATTTTGTCGTCAAAAAGAGACCGGCTGCCCCATAGCCGAAAGCGCTGGAATCGCTCGGAACGCCAGACGTCCTTGAAAGAATCGCGATGGACATTGCCCATGATGTGCGACTGCTGTATCTGACAGCACGGCGTGATGTTGCCCAAAGACGAGATGAAGGCATAGTACCATGTCATATAACAAGCTCTGGGCTGAGTCGGTCTCATAAAG
>CAZAYJ010000025.1:0-11829 GCA_964489335.1 uncultured Planctomycetia bacterium | reverse complement strand
GCAGGAATCCCCTAGAGGCCTGTATCTATGAAGACACTTTTGGCACATCCTCCTTGCTCCATCAGCGAAAAGCAAAAGACGCTGCGTTTTCCGCTCGGCATTACCTGCCTGGCATCCTATCTCAAAAGGGAAGGACAGGACGTCAGAATCTACCATGAGTCTGCTTTCTCGACCCGGGGTCTGATGTAAATCCTTATAGACTATCGGCCAGGCATCGTCGGCTTGAGCTGCGATTCTGCCAATGCTCATACCTGTTTTGAACTCAGCCGTTCGATCAAAGCGGCCGACCATCGTGTTTTGGTCGTTCTGGGAGGCATTCATGCCACATATTTCCATCGCCGGATTCTCGAACACATACCGACTGTCGACGTCGTGGTCAGGGATGAGGGAGAAGAGACCCTGTCAGAAATCATATCCCGTCTTTCCAGGGACAAAGCACCAAGCCGGCTTGCAAAGATCAAAGGAGTCACCTGCAGGACAAATCGTGGCATTTCCGCCGCCCCCGACCGGCCGTTCGTCAGGAATATAGACGAGCTTCCTTTCTTGTCTTACGAGCTTCTCGATATGTCCGAAATTCTTCCGCATTCCCATAACTTCGCCAACTGGTGGCCGATCCATTCGGGACGAGGGTGCTGCTACAACTGCAAGTTCTGTGCTTCGGTCGGACAATGGAAAAGGACTCTGCGCACGATGAGCCCGCAGCGCGTCATGGACGAGATCGACTATTGCCGGCAACGATATCATATTCAGCAATGCTTCTTTTACGAACTGACGTTTTCGATCGACAAAGTCCGCGTGCTGGAGATATGCCGCCTCATGAAGAATAACAAAATCAGGTGGGGTTGCCGGACCCGCGTCGACGACGTCAATCCGGACCTTTTGAAGGAGATGCGCAGGGCCGGATGCGACAGGATCGTCTACGGCGTTGAATCCCTCAGTGACCGCATGCTCAAACTGATGGGTAAGACCTATACGGCAGCCGAGGCGTCCCGCATGCTTCACGAAAGCCATAACGCAGGCATCCAATCGTTCTTTCAGGTCATGCTGGGGTTCCCGGGAGAAACCGAAGAGACTTTACGCGAAACCGTGGAAGCCATCCGGAAAATCGGCAAGGGTATTGTCTGTAATGCCGTCAACATCTTTCAGCTCCACCCAGGCTCTCCCATGTATACCTTGATGAAAAAGCTTGGTATGATCGATGACGAAGCGTGGTTCAAAGGATTCAAAATGGAGGATTTCATCCACATATATTATCCCGCAGCGTTTGTCAAAAAGATCTTCGACGCCAAGGACGAGATCAAAGCAATCACAAAACTCAAGAATACGGACACATTCTCATGACAAACAGGCCGGCCATAACGGTCTTGCTCACTTATCCTCCCGCAAGCTTTGGGTCACAGGACCGATTTACCTGTTTCCTGCTGGATTTCCTGTGTCTGGCCTCTTTCTTAGAAAAACAGGGGTTCCGAGTCAGGATGTATCAGGATCATCCGTTCACCGTCAAAGGTTTTCTGAAAAGCCTCAAAGAAAACAGGCCTAAGGCGGTTATCTTCTCTTGCGACTCTGACAATTCCCAGAATTGCTTCAAACTCTGCAGGGTCGTAAAGCAAACGTTAAAAGAAACATATGTTATTTTTGTTGGTAACCATGCGACCGCCTTCGACACGCTGATCCTGCAGAAAATCCCGCATGTCGATATTATCGCAAGGCACGAAACCGAAGAGTCTATGTGCGAACTCCTTGACCATTTCAAAGAGCGCCTCTATCAGAAAGACCTGGAAAAGATCAAGGGAATAACCTATCGAAAAAATGGGCGGGTGATCGTCAATCCAAACCGTCCTTTCCTTAGGGATCTCGACGTCCTGCCTGTGTTGGACTATGATCTGATCGATATGAAAAATGCCTCCTCGATCAACTTCCCCGGCTACTGGCCTATTTATTCCGGTCGCGGCTGCTGCTTCAACTGCAAATTCTGCAATTTCATCGGGCAGTGGGGAAGGACGAGCCGGTACGTGAGCCCTCAAAGGCTGGCGCAGGACATCGACCATTGCATGAAAAAATACGGCATCCGGAAATTTTATTTCCATGAGCTGACCTTCACCATCGACAAGAGAAGGGTCCGGCACATATGCCGCCTGCTGAAAAAACGGAGCATCCGATGGGGCTGTCTCACCCGCGTGGACTGCGTGGACAAAACTCTTTTAAAAGAGATGCGCGAGGCCGGATGCGACCTTATCCTTTACGGCGCGGATTCATTCAGCGACAAGATGCTCAAGCTGATGGGAAAATCCTATTCGGCGTCCACAGCCGTCCAGACCCTTCTGGACACCCGCCGGGAAGGCATAAGGACATTCTATCAGCTTATTTTGGGTTTCCCGGGAGAAACGCAAAACACCCTTCAAGACACGGTCAAGCACGCCGCCGGGCTGCCGCGGGACATCGTCTGCAACAGCGTCAACATTTACCAGCTTCATCCCGGATCGCCCGTCTTCGACACCATGAAAAAACTCGGCATGATCAACAACGAAGACTTATTCAAAGGTTTCCGGATGAAAGATTTCATCCGTATTTACTATCCGGCAGGGTTTGTCAAAAAAATCTATAACGCCAGAGACGAGATCTACGCTATCGCCGGAGACGAGCACATCCGGGCATCCCGATGACCAACGCCATGACAAAAAAAACCCTGCTGACATGTCCACCTGTTAATTTAAGCGTCGAAAAGAATGCCCTGCGCTTTCCGCTCGGCATCCTATGCCTCGGCTCCTATCTCAAAGACAGGGGGGAGCAGGTTCAGATCTACCATGACCAACCTTACACGCAAAAAGGTTTCCTGGAGGCCTTGAAAAACGCTCAACCGGCGGTCGTAGGGCTTTCCTGCGACTCTGCCAATTTTGCGTCGTGTGTCACACTCAGCAGGCTCGTCAAAAAGTTCAATAAGGATATCTGTGTCGTCGCCGGCGGCATCCACGCCTCGTGCTTCGACAGATTGATCCTCGAAAAAACACCGAGCATCGACATTGTCGTGCGTCACGAGGGAGAGGAAGCATTGGCCGAGATATTAGAACGCATTCCGGCCTCCAAAGGCGGCCGCGGCCTAGACAAGATCGCAGGAATCAGTTACAGGACAAACAACAGGATCGCATCCAACAAAGACCGCCCCTTTATCAAAAATATCGATACACTGCCGCCGTTAGCTTATGAGCTGATCGATATGGTCAAGATAGAATCCTACAATTTTCCTGGTTGGTGGCCGATCCATTCGGGACGAGGGTGCTGTTACAACTGTAAGTTCTGCGCTTCGGTCGGGCAATGGAAGAGAGCGCACAGGGCCATGAGTCCCGAACGCGTCATCGATGAAGTCGATCGCTGTAGGGAACGCCATCACATCCGCGGATGTTATTTTTACGATCTGACATTTACGATCGACAAAAATAGGGTGCGGCAGATATGCCACGCCATGAAAAAACGCAACATCCCGTGGGGTTGCTACACAAATCCTTCCTGTTGCGATGCGTCCCTCCTGGCGGATATGCGGCTCGCCGGCTGTCGCCGGATCATCTTCGGCGCCGAATCACTGAGCGACCGCATGTTGAAGCTGATGGGCAAGCCCCACCGGTCACGCCAGGCCATTGATATCGTGAATAAATCCTATGCGACCGGTATGGAGACGAGGTTCGAGATCATGCTGGGGTTTCCGGGGGAAACAGATGCGACCCTGAAAGAAAATCTGGAAGCCCTCAAACAGCTCGACAAAGGAATCATGCAGAATAATATTTATCTCTACCAGCTCCATCCGGGCTCGCCTATGTATGCCACGATGAAAAAACTCGGCATGATCGATGACGAGGCATGGTTCGATGGCTTCCGGATGGAGGACTTCATCCAGCTCTATTATCCGCAGACCTTCGTGAAAAAAATCTATCGCACCAAGCAAGACATCGAGACCATGTTTCAGGACGTCTATGAACCCCCGAGACCCTTATAAACATACGCACCCATGAAGAATCCCGACCTCAACTTTTTTTATTATCTGACGACGGCATGCGTGCTCAATCCCTATGACAACAGCCTGATCCGGCCCCTGTTCAAAAAGGTACCGGAGAAACAGCTTGTTGAATCCTTCAGGGGAGGCGCGGACGATGACATTGATGGCGACGACATCAATCTCTATATCCATCTGCCTTACTGTCATGAAATATGCACTTATTGTCATTGCTCCAGATGCCTGCTCAAAACCAAAAACGACCTTACGCGCTACAAGGATTTTCTCCTGCGGCAAATCCAGACATTCTCCCCGAGTTTCGCCGGGCACAAAATTGCCTCGCTATACTTCGGCGGCGGAACGCCCACCCTGTTTGACGACGCAAGCATCATCGGCATCTGTAATGCCCTGCGCCGGTCTTTTGCGTTCAGGGACCATATCCAGGTAACGTGCGAATGCCATCCAGCCACCATGACGCCGAAAAAATTCAAGACCTTAAAACAATGCGGCGTCAACAGGATCAGCCTGGGGATCCAAAGCATGGATCCCCGCGTTTTAAGAATGATCGGAAGGACCCAGACACAGCAACAGGTATTGCGCTGCGTTGATCAAGTTCGGAAAGAAAGATTCGACATCCTGAATCTGGACCTGGTCGCAGGCCTGCCCGGGCAAAGCGAGGCGAGCATGGCCGACGACATCCGGACAGCCGTCGCCCTGAAACCAGAAGTCATCCATCTGACCCCTTTCAGTAATATCACGCTGACGCCGCATTTCAAAAAACACGCAGCCGATGCACGGAGTTTTTTCAGCGCAAGGCACGCCCTTATTACGACGGCAAAACAGATATTGCATGAAGCATGTTACGCAAACAGGGGGCTCGGCCCCTTTTTCAGGCGGGGGCAAAAAACCGGTGAGAGCTTCGTGGAAGAATCCTATATTCAGCGTGCCGGCTCTGTCCTAGGGTTGGGCGCCTTTGCCCACAGCACACTCAAAAATCGCATCGCATTTATCTGCCAACCGCGAGGCAACGACCTGACATCCTGCGACTATGAGGGTTATCCGATCAACAGAAAATACTCGATGGCGAACTTCATCGCCTTGAACGCCCTGATAGGGCTCAACACAAAAATCTTCAGGACAATCTTCCATGAAGATATCTGGAAGGCCTATCCCGCCGAGTTGGCATTCCTGGAAGACGCAGGCGTCGTCACATCGCGGAACACTACGATCAAATACCGCGGTCCATGGTCCATCGCACAACTGATCAAATATTTTTCTTATGCCAAGGCCCTGCATGACCCGCGCCTGATTGATGCCCTGAAGCGTTCGCCGGGCCACAAGGGCTACCACAAAGAAACAGACTATTCACGGCAAAAATATGTCTCAAAAGCCCTATGGGACCTGTGGTTCATCTCGCTCTTCTACAAGGTAGGACTTTAATCTTAGAACATCCGGATAACCGATAGGATTATTCGGGGAATTGTCCCGCAGAAAAAAGGGGCTCTGAACCAAAGCCCCAGGGAATTCCGCTTATGACAATAAGGATGCCAAAACACGGTAACAGTCTCTCCCTGAACGCGCCTTATGTCTTTCTTTACGTCACGGAAACATGCAATCTCAAGTGCCGATATTGTTATTTCCGCGATAAAAGAGGGAGGTCTTTGTCATTGAAGACAGTCAAGGCCTTTGTCTCATTCCTTAGCTCATGGGAGAAGAGACCAAAGAAATTCATTTTGAGCGGAGGGGAGCCTCTTTTGGTATGGCCCTTGGTGAAAAAAATCATCGCTTGGCTGCGAAAGACAGTGCCCGGCGCAGACATCAGCATACAGACAAACGGCCTGCTTTTGGATGCGTCCAAAATCGCTGTCCTCAAGGCGCATAAGATCAATCTTGAGATCGGCCTAGACGGAGGTGTCGATATCTGCACGGCATGGAGGCACGGCATGACAGACGCATCTTTCCGCCGTCTCTTGGGCGCACTCTACGCATGCCGCAAGGCCGGCGTCGGCGTCAACTGCAACATGACCGTGCACCCATCGGCCGTGCATGCATTCCCCGATAACTTTAGCTTCCTGGCAAGGCTGCCCTTTGGAAAAATAGATATCACCCCTGCGGCGTTCGCCGTTTGGACCAGAGAACAACAAGAAACGTTCATCAAGGATTACACTGCGCTGGTACGCCGGCATGGCCAACGTATCTATGCCGGCGATGCCGTCCGTTTAAAACCTGACCGGCCGTGGGACGTCAGCCTGCATCCTCCAGGCTACGTCTTTCCCGGAGACGCCTTCCTTTGTCTTCCGGAGACACTCAAGAAAAAATATACCCTGGCGCGCTTCAGAACGCAGGTATGCATCGACGAAAAAAATATCGCAAGACTGCAGGCCCTCTATAGCCGCCTGACACTCAAGCGCCATCGACGGACTTACAGGGATTTCATCCTGGAAAGTTTCAGGGTCGTCAACAGCCTGGCCGGATCCACACAAATCCGCTGGAAAGACCTAAAAGTCCTCTTTGATGCTATGACGCGGATACACCCCGCAGGCAAAAACCGATAACAGAATAAAAACCAACGTCATTCCAGACCGCGATAAAACGATGCGGGAATCGAGCTGTGCCGGGAAGACTGGGCCAGAAAAGAGGCAGGAAGGAGACACAAAGCGGCTGCGGCTTCCTTAAGAATCTTTTTGTTTTTCCTGGATGCGGACGGCAGGGAAGCGAAAAACCGGACAACATCCGCATCCAACCACGGCGCCCAGAAAGACAATCCATAAGCGCGCGCTAAATGCCGGTGGAGGCGCAATTCAGCGGCCGCCTTTGTGCGATAATATCTGAAAATCCTTCTCGGCGAATTATCGCATAGTTCATTCATGCCCATACCGCTGACGACAATGCCGGAACCCTTGCATCGTCGTGCGATCGACCGAAAGAAGACATCTACAGCGGCGATATCCTTGTCTTTGGCCAAAAGCGGGGTCGCGGCCCGCAGGCAAGCGTACGATCGAAGGTAATCCTTACGCGTCACGCGGACAGCAGAAAAACGCAGACCCAGAGCACGCGCCAAATCATGACAGCGGTGCAAAGACCACGCATTGTACGTACGTGTTGTCTTATCAAGGACGCAGGCAAAATAGAGCCGCGGTTCCAATGGACGCAGAAGGGCGGCCAAAAGAGATGAATCGAATCCTCCCGTAGCCAGGACGCAAAAGACGGCATGCGAACCTGCGCGCCTCCGAAAAGAATGGGCGCGCCCCACGATCCTGTGCAACAAATCGGCCAAGCGTTCTGACAGCAGCAAACCGCAATGACGATGATTTTTGCTGGGCATAGGATTTATTATAGCATCCTCCGACATGAGGTGCGACAATAAGGTGCAAAGAATCATAAGCACATTCGACTGTTTGTCCGGCCTCCGGCCGAGACAAGCGGACAGGCGGACCGAAGATTGTTTCCCCGTTGTGCAGAGAAACGCTTGAAAAATAAACCGTATCTCCATAAGATAGAAGAGACTGTCTCATGAACAATCCTCTTCTCGACCAATACAGGCCTGAATCTTTCTGCGCAGACCTCATGGAAATCAAGGGCAACGGCCTCCAGTTAGGCCTTTACATGTCCTTGATCCTTGGTTTTAAACCGCTTTTGGACGATTGGATCAGAAAAAACCGAATCGAAGCGTTCAAGAAGGCCTGCCGCCGCTATGGCATCCATGTCAGGGAAAGCGTCGTCTTCCGCAATGTCCATAAAAACGACGTGCCGGATTCCGTGATTGACAAAGATCGCCTCACGACGACATCGGCTTACGGGCTGCCGCTGGAAACGGATACGGATGAAGAAGTCCACGTCTTCCTCGCCAAAGACAAAAACACGTTGAAACAGGCCATGTGGTATCCCGTCATCATCAACGATCGCGTCATCTTCGCGCCCCGCGCCGACCATCTCAAATACGGTTATGTCCTTGGTTATCCCGACTGCTGCATCAGGTTCTTTAGACAATACAACGACTGGATTCGCTACAGCCATCTGTATGAGGCCTGGCGCCACACCAAGACACAGCCGTCTTTTCTCTGCAACCCCATACTCAAAGACACGATCTTTTCCTATATCTATCACATGCCCTGCCGTTACGATTGTCCGGCCACTATCAAGCTGGCCGGACGACTGAGGCGGGAAATCTCCAAAAAAGAGCCGGAATATGTCCGCAAGATGGACGCCTATTTGAAACAGACCTTCCTGGTGTTCTACGAGAGGAAATTCTATGCGCTGGACGGCGCCGTCCTCAAAGACGATATCCTGCATTACAAAGAGGCGATGTTCGTCTCTCATGACGCGACCCGCAACGAGTACGGAAAGGACCTGGCCGGAGCCGATGCCCTGAAGCTTCACGGCAGACAGCTGACACTCCTGCGCCGCGGCAAGACGCTAAAAACCATATCCATCCCCCTTAATGCCTTTGCGCCTGAATATCCATTCCTGGTCACATTTCAATAGCCATGCATATCGCCCATATCAGCTCAAGCCTTTACCATCCGTGCTTCTGGGAACTCGTCAGATTCCAGAAAACCAGACACAGGATCACTTATATTTCGCTCGAAGCATCTTGGCATGCCGACTATAAGGCGGAAATGCGTTCACGCACCGACTTAAAGCACGTCCACATCAGGTGCACCCCGGACAACGGCATCGCCTACGACGAACGTCTGCGCCGGACTTTAGATAATGTCCTGAAGGCGGACCCGCCCGATATCGTTCATATCCAGGTATTCTCGGGCACACCATTACTACCGATCCTTACCGTGGCGGCCAGCCTCAGGGCGCGCACCGTCACAACACTCCACGACCACTCTTTGTTTTGTGTCAGCGGAAGGTTCCATGACGGTCGCCGGATTTGCCGAAAAACAAATCCGCAAACCTGCGCATGCGCGGATGTGAAAAAATTGGCGGCCCACAACCGTATACCCCTTGTCCAACTTAATGCCGCGCGTCAACGCCGTATCCGCCAGGCTCTAGACATGTGCGATGCGATCATATGCCCATCGCAAATACAAAAAGACCTTCTGTCGCCACTGGTCGCAGACGCGAACAAGGTTGTCACCTTACCGTACGGCATCCATATGCGGCGGCTCCGCACCTGCGCCAAACGTCATCAGGACCAGAGACCCGTTATCGGCTTTCTGGGTGTATGGATGCCCCACAAGGGATCAGCTACGGTGGAACGTTTGATAAAACAAGGGGACCATGTCCGCATGCTTCTCGGCGTCTGGACAAAAGGCACACCGCAGGAATACCTGGACCGGCTCAAGAACATCCGCAAGCGTCCGGACATCGCTCTTGCCGAAAATATCCCTTATGCAGAACTCCCTGAAAAATTTTATGCAAAAATAAATTATCTCCTTGTCCCGTCGGTCTGGGACGAGACCGGGCCGATGTCGCTTCTGGAAGCCCTTTATCAAAGGATTCCCGTCATCATCCCCAACCAACCGAGCCTGCTTGAAAAGACCATTCCAGGGAAAAATGCTTTTGTTTACAAATCGTTTAAACAGTTGAAGCGTATCATCAAAGATATCGGGTCAGGCCGCGCGCAGCTCAAGCCCCCGTTTTGTGCGAACGTCCGCGGCATCCGTTCCTACGCCGGCGACGTAGAGGCCGTTTATCGCCGCATCCTGGACAAACAACCTACGACTTTGTTCTTCCGCGTCGGGTACCGCTGCAACAACCGTTGCATATTCTGCGTCACGGGGGATAACAAACCAGGGGCATTCACATCCCTGAAGGTCCTCGCAAGGGCCCTGGCCGCGTATCGCAGCCGCTATGACCAGCTGGTCATCTCAGGCGGCGAGCCGACGGCCAGAACAGACTTCTTTTCTCTGATGGAATCCGCCTTCAGGCTGGGCTACAAGATCCAGCTCCAGACGAATGCGCGCCTGCTTGCAAAAAAAGAATTTTCCAGGCGGCTCGCCGCTTATCATCCCGTCATCTATACGCATCTGCAGGATTACAAAGCCAGGGCCCACGACGTCACCACGAACACCCCGGGCAGCTTCTGGGAAACCGTCGCCGGCATCCGTCATGCGATCCCTGTCTGTCGCAACCTTTACGTCAAGATCATGATCACAAAGGCGAATTACCGCCATTTACCCGAGACGGCAAAATTCCTCAGGCGGCTCGGCGTCAAGGGTATCTGGTTTGTTTTTTTGACGCCACACGGTTTTGCCAGGGTTTATTTCGACAAGGTCGTGCCGACATATACGCAAGTCTCCCGGTACCTGAAAAAAGCCCTGCAATGGGCCCGGAAAGAAAAGGACCTCGAAATCATGCTCGAGGGCTTTCCTTATTGTCGTGTCCCGTCCAGGTGGCGTAACAACATGCTGGAAGGCCCCCGGATCTCGGAACGCAAACAGCTCTGCCTTCACCCGGCGGAGAGAGGACGGGATTTCAAAATCAGCCCTGTGCATGAACGCATCAGAGACAAAACCAAAGACGCGCGCTGCCGGACATGCGTTTATGATAAAATATGTGAGGGCATCTACAAAACGTATGCGCGCCATTACGGCCTCGATGAGCTCAAGCCGCTCAAGAAATAAAACGCACAGGACAAACCCGTGAAAAACCATAAGTTGAGACTGTCTATCCCCTATAACAACGATCTGTCGCTGGTAAAATGGGCGATCGCAACAGAGGGAGTCTATGAAGTCTATTTTGCGGGCCCCGGGGACGACGACCATTCCAACCAGTATCTCAATACCCGAAAAGCCTCCCACGATGAGATCCGGCAGCTGGTCGAGCTCTGCCGCCGCCACAAGGTCAAAAGAAATATGCTCCTGAACAAACGGATCAACTTTTTTGACGACCTCAAACGTATCGGACGCTATGTCAAGGCCCTCGAAGATTCCGGCGGCATCACATCTATTACCCTGGCCGACCCGTGTATCGTCCCTTTTCTGCGCAAGATGTTCCCAAAAATCGCCCTGCAAAGCTCGGTGTATATGAACATCGACAGCGAGCATAAGGTCAAAGAAGCCGTCAAAATGGGGATGACGGAATTCACGCTGGACGTTTCCTGCAACCGCCATGCGCGCGCACTGGACGCCATCCGCGAAGCCCGCAAACATCTTCCCGGCATCACCATCAAACTCCTGGCCAATCACGGCTGCTATCTGCATTGTTTTTATGGAGGGAGGCACGCCGAATGGCCGGTCCTCCTGGATGCGGCCAAGGCCTTTCTAAGGGAAGAAACAGGGCGTTACGTCGGTTTCATGCTCAAAGACGGGTGTCAATTCGTCACGAGGGAGCCTGCCGACGAAATCAGGCGTCCTTACCTGCGACCGGAAGACCTGGCCTATGTGGAAGAGAACGCTTGGGCGGACGGCATCAAGATCGCCTACCGCAAAGACGACAGCCGCCTCCTTAAAACGAAGATCTCCGCGTATCTGGCCCGCTCTTTCAAGGGCGACCTTTTTACGCTGGCGCCGTCCAATAAAGGCCCCTTGCCCATCATCTGTGAGAACAAGGCTTTTCCCAAGGATTTCATCAGGCATACAACGCATTGCAGCCAGGAATGCAGTCGCTGTCATTACTGCGCCTCGGTGGCAGAGGCGGCGCTAAAACCCAGACCAACCCCATGAAGACCCTCGCAAAGATCAAGCGGGATTTTTTGAGGACCGCGCGCGTCAGCCCGCGGTACGAAACAAACACGGCGGACAAGCGGATGACGCGGGGCAACTATATGCTGGACGCGCTGGCCGAAAAGATCTTCGATCATCCGCGACTCCTAGAGCTTCTTGAAAAAAAAATAAAACTTTGGCTGGCAGAGGACGATTCGGCATTCACCCTGGCATTAGCCGGCTATA
>CAZAYJ010000024.1:5328-11985 GCA_964489335.1 uncultured Planctomycetia bacterium | reverse complement strand
CAACCGAAGACGGTGATAATTCTGCCATTATGGGCGATAGCGCGCAAAGATTCAAGAACATTTTTCAAGGCATCGTCCGTATGGGCGTAATCGACGAAAACATGAAAACCCCGCGGGCTCGTGAGTCTCTCCAGGCGGCCCGGCACCCGCGTCACTGCCTCAATCCCCCGCCGGATATCTTCGATGCCGACACCCTGGGAAACGCCGAGAGAAACGGCGGCCAGGATATTATAAATATTATGCTTTCCAATCAGCTTCGTCTCTAATTCCAGGGCGCCCGCAGGGCTGAAGATGGAAACTTTTGAGCCCTGCGCCGAAAGCTCATAACCTGTCGCCTGCACATCGAGGCCTTTCGACAAGCCATATCGCAAGACGCGGCCTTGGGATGCGGCGATATTCCTGGCACCGTAGGCGTCGTCCGCATTGACGAGCGACCATCCATCGGCGCTCAACGATTCCCTGAAAAGTTTCCCCTTGGCATAAAAATAATCCTCCAGATCCTTATGATAATCCAGATGATCCTGTGTCAAGTTTGTAAAGACGCCTGCGCAAAAAGAAAGCCCCGCGACGCGGCCCTGATGCAGGGCATGCGAAGAGACCTCCATGGCGACATAGGCATCTCCCGCGGTCTCCATCTCTTTGAAAATCTTCTGCAACTCCAAGGGGCCGGGGGTCGTGTTTCCAAGGGTCACATTCTTGTCTCGCACCTGATAACCGATCGTCCCAATGAGGCCGCACGGCTTGTCCGCAGCCTCTAAAATACTTTTGATCAAATAAGAGACGGTCGTCTTGCCGTTCGTCCCCGTAATGCCGACCAGTTTCAGATTCCGGCTCGGATCTGCATAAAAATTCTTGGCCAAGAGAACCAAAGCGCCCAAAGAATCTTCGACAAGGATAAACGGCACCTGCGGAGCCGACGACGGCATGCGCGATTCATCCTGCAGGACAATGGCGGCGGCTTGACGGTGGATCGCATCCTCGATGAAGGCATGCCCGTCCTGGCTCGGTCCGCGCAGGGCCACGAAAACAGACCCCTTGCGGACGCGGCGCGAATCCACGACAACATCATCGGCCTCGATATAATCGAGGCGGCCGGCAGTTGCCTTGATTGCCACACGTTTGAACAGATCCTGATAACGCATAAGGTTTATCCGGAAAAAAGCCGTCCGGCATCCATTCTTTCAGTTCGCAGACGTTATGTTCATCTGCCTGTATTTTAACACATCTTCGGCGATTGCCTTGAATGCCGGCGCCGAGACGACACCGCCGTAATAATAAGGCCTGGGTTCGTCTACGATGACGGCGATAGCGATCTCGGGGTCATCCGCCGGCGCAAAACCGATAAAAGAAGCCGTAAATTTCGAATGGGAATACGTCCCGTTGGCCTCCACCTTCTGGGCCGTGCCCGTCTTGCCGGCAAACCGGTATAATTTCGACTGGGCCATCTTCCCTGTCCCCGTCTCAACGACTGCCGCCAGGATCTGGCGCACTCTTTTCGATACCTCGGGCGAGATGACCTGCCGGACCTCTTCGGGACCGAATTCCTTGATGATCTCGCCGCGTCTGTCAACGATTGCCTGAACAACATAGGGCTTCATGTAATGACCGTCATTGGCAATGGCGGCGACAGCGGCCGCCAACTGTAGGGCCGTAACGCAGACCTCTTGGCCGATCGGGACGGCCCCGATGGATGTCTTCGACCAGGCAGAAACAGGCTTGAGCACCCCGCCCACCTCTCCCGGCAGGCCGCTGGCCGTCGTGGCCCCGAAACCGAAGTTCTTGGCATATGTGTAAACCGCCGACGGGCCGATCTTCTGGGCGATTTTTGTCGTGCCGATATTGCTGGACTGGGCAATCACGTCCCGGAACGTCAGACTGCCGTAAGGATGCACGTCGTGCAGGGTGTGATTGGCAACGCGGTATTCCCCGTTCTCGCAAAAGATCTTGTCTTCTTCCGTAAATGCGCCTTCCTCGAGAGCCGCAGAGGCCGTGACGATCTTAAACACAGACCCCGGCTCGAAATAATCCGTAACAGCCCTGTCCCGTCTGGCCTCCGCCGGATAGGACGACGGATCGTTCAGATCATAGGCGGGCCTGTTAACGAGCGCCAGGATCTCGCCCGTCTTGACATCCAGAACTACCGCCACAGCCCCCTTGGCGCGGTACTTCTGGAAAATCTTATCCACTTCTCTTTCCGCGATATACTGGATGACCTCATCAATAGTCAACACCAGCGAATAACCATCAATGGGTGGTTGCAGTGTATCAGCGATCGTCAAGTCTCTCTGGTGGGCGTCGCGCAGGACAAACGTCCATCCGGGCGTCCCCTTCAGATATGAATCAAACTTTAACTCCAGACCGTCAAGCCCCTGGTTGTCGAGACCGGCAAAGCCAATCACCTGGCTGGCCATCCTTCCATGAGGATAGGAACGTCTGTTCTCTTTGAGAAAATGGAGTCCGTCTATATCGAGTGCCCGTACCTTTTCCATGTCTTTCCAGTCAAGCTTGCGGGCAATCCAGACAAATTGTTTGGGCCGGTTCAATCTCTCCAGAACAAAACCTTCATCCAGCCCCAGGGTCTCATGCAGGGCCCGGGCTGCGCGCACCTTGTCTTTGACCTGCGGCGGAACGCCATAAAGAGAAAAGGTGGCGACGTTAACGGTCATCGGCCTCATATTACGATCGAAGATATCACCGCGCCTGGGTTCAAGTTCCACGTAATAAGTCTGTTGTTTGGCGGCGAGTTTAAGCAGGAATGCGGAACGGAAGAGATGAATGGAGACCAGCTGGATGAAAAAGAAAACAAGCAGCCCCAGGAAGATGACGAAGACGAGCGCAATTCGCGAAGATTTTATTTTTAAAAACACGTATAAGAGTTGAAAAGACCGGCAAAGGCAATAAGTTTAAAAATTTAACAAGACAAAAATCCAGGATCACTTAACCGTCTTGGCTTCGGCCTGGGTCGGGGCGAAGATGCCCTGCCTAGCCAGGTGCTTCAGGAAGGACAACGGCGCAAACCCATTCCTTGTGCCAGCGGCGATCCGCAACCCTTGGGGCCGGGAAGGTGCGACCTTGACCAGCTTGAAGCTCTGCGCCATCTCGTATTGGTTGTTATTGTTCATAATAAGATTCTTGTCGAGATTCGAAGGCGACTCAAGACTTGTGAGCGTGAATTCCAAAGATGTCCGGCGGTCCCGCATCGATTCCAGCACGTTTTCAGCGCGCGTGATCCTATACCCCAGCTTGACGATTTCCGTCTGCTGATAAACATACAGAAGGCTTAAGACCGTGACGACGGCGGTATAAAGGATGCAGCGTGATGTTCTCATATCTTTCAATAAAGTATCCCGCGTCCTTCGGCGCGGATCAGGGGCCGGTTAGCAAGGTACGCCGCGCATACCACCGCGACGCGCCTCATCTGACCCTCTCGATGACTCTCATCCTGGCGCTGCGGCTGCGCGGATTACGGCCAATCTCCTCCGGAGTCGGCCGCATGATCTTTTTAAATACGGGACGGAACCGCTCCGTCCTGCTTAATTCTCGAAAATTCTCTTTGACGATCCGGTCCTCAAGAGAATGAAACGCGATGACGCAAATACGACCCCCCTTGTTAAGGTAAAGCGCCGCCTTTTTCAGGGCCTCATCCAGAGAGTCCAATTCTCTGTTGACGGCGATCCGCAAGGCCTGGAAAGTCCGTGTAGCCGGATGAATGCGCTGAAAACGGGATTTATACGGCATGGCGCGCAGGACAGCATCCGCCAATTCCTTAGTCGACGTGATGGGACCGTTATGCCTGGCTTTTATGATGCTGCGGGCGATCCTCCGGGAAAATCTCTCCTGTCCGAATTTCCAAAGAATGGAGGCAATCTCTTCTTCTGTCAGGTTATTCAAAAGATCATACGCCGAAATGAAACCGCTGCGGTCCATGCGCATATCCAGAGGGCCTTCAGCCCTGATGCTGAATCCTCTGGCGGAGTTATCCAGCTGAAAAGATGAGATCCCGAGGTCAAACAGAAATGCATCGACCCCTTCAATACCGAGTCGGTCCAGAATCTTGTCGAGATGACGGAAGTCGTCATGAACAAAATCGCAGTGCGGGCGGCTCTTCTGCAGGTACTCTTTGGCCGCGGCGATGGATTCCTCGTCCTTGTCGATCATAATCAGCCGGCCGGAAGGCTGCAGGCGCGCGGCCATGGCAGAGGCATGCCCGCCCAGACCAAGAGTGGCGTCCACAACTACCATACCGTCCCGCGGGTGGATAAACCTCAGGACCTCTTCTTCCATCACCGGCTTATGAAGCGGCTCCTGCATGGCTTCATCGCCTCCCTCTGGACGAGCTTCTCTTTCCAACACGCCGACACATCCGCTGTGACGAGACCACATCATGAGGTCTCTCCAAGATACAAATCAAAAAAACAGTTTAAGGATCCGTGACACAGACATAAACCTGGGGTTCAGGACGACGACACCCGTCCTGCAACCCGGAGCATCCATCTCTCTGGACCAGACGACGCGCCCCAGAAGCTTCAGGGGGCCAAAGCCATCCGGGATCTCCAGCGCGATCTCAAAGATCGTCCCGGGAAGAAAAACGCGGGACGTCGCAAGCCCCATCCCTGAACCGCTGACATCTTTGACAAACGCCTCAAGCCTTTCGCCGGTATTCACGTTCTTAACCTGCGTCTTGACGTTAAACAGGGGGTTGCGATAAAAAATCCTGTTGTCGCTGTTGGCAGCTGCTTCCATGCGGGACACCATGGTTTGCGTCTTCATCGTCACGCCCTTTCGTGATAGACCTACGGGTTCTCGATCAGCTTTTCCGCCGTCTCTTCAAATGAATCCAGGTTCGCCCGGTAAAATTCATTCCACGCTTCCTTGGCCCAGATTTCGACGCGGCTGGAGACGCCGATAATCACGACGTCTTTCTTGATGCCTGCGAAATCCTTAAGATAGCCGGGAATGAGAATCCTCCCCTGTTTATCGGGAACGACCTCAATCGCCCCGGAGAAATAAAGACGATTGAATTTTCTGGAATCCTGGCGCGTAAAAGGCAACGCCTTGAACTTGGTCTCTACTGAACGCCACTCTTCTTCGGAAAACATAAATAAGCATTTATCGAGGCCGCGGGTCAGATAAAATTTCTCGACGAAATGCGCCTTCGCCACCTCCCGGATGCGCGACGGAAGGATCAGGCGTCCTTTGTTATCGATCCCGTGAGCGTATTCGCCGTAAAACATAAAAGCACCTTATCTTTGACTCTGTTGGCGTGTGCGCATGCGCAAAAAAACACGATAGAGGACAAGATGAAAGATATCTACCACTTCCCTCCACTCTCCTCCACTAGTAACCAAAGTATAGAAAAAATCCCCCACTTTGTCAAGAAATATTCAATATAATTTTTTACAAAGTTATTATGCTACAAGATGTTGGGCTGAAGGAGACAATGGGCGGACAGCGAAGGATTGTCTTGCGAAAAATTCTTCAAAAAGAGGCGAATGTCCGTGGCTTGGAGCTCGAAGAAAGGATGTTTTTGACGTGACGGATATCTTTTCTGATCTGACGGATGAGCCGCTGTGCATCCGGGAACTGACGATCTGAACGGACCCTGCGCACGAAACGGACCTCCATCATCTTTCCGTAAATATTGCGCCTGGCCCCGATCAGAAAAACCTCGATGGAGCGCCTACGTGTCGTCTGAAACGTGGGCTTTGTTCCCAGATAGACGGCGGCAGGATAGGTGTGGCCGCCACAGGAGGCCCATGCGGCATAGATCCCGTCGGGAACGAGGACTTCATGCTCTGCCAGGATATTGGCCGTCGGAAAACCAAGGAGCCGGCCGCGTCCCTCTCCTTTGATCACGCGTCCCAGAAGCGCGACGGGGCGACCAAGGAATCTCCGGGCCCCGGCAAGGTCTCCCCGTTGGATCAGGGAACGAATGGCGGTGCTGCTGACGACTTTGCCGCGGATCTCAAGCGGACGTATCACATGAAGAAAAAAATCCAGGCGGCGGCAGAAACGTCTGAGATCATCGACGTTGCCGCGGGCCCCTCTGCCGAAGACAAAATCCTCGCCGACGTAGAGAGACGCCATGCCCATGCGCCCAATCAAAACTTTCGTCAGAAAATCCTTCGGCGACATGCCGGCCAGAGACCTGTTGAAATCCAACACATAGCAGATGTCGATACCAGCCTCAGCCAAGTAATGCAGTTTATGCCGCAGAGACATCAGGTGAGTTATTTTTTCATGCCTGCGGACCAGATGGGAAGGGTGTAACGAAAATGTCACGACCGCGCTTTTGAGGCCGCGGGCGCGCGCCTCAGCGACAACCCGGCTCAGGATGTCCCGGTGCCCACGATGGACGCCGTCGAAGACGCCGACGGTAATGACCTTATCGCGACGCGGCGCCGCCTGTTTGGTGCTCGGGCCAATCCCGTAAACAGTCCTCATGAATATCTCCGATCGTAATCGCATCCTGTATATGGAAAGGGCCAAGGGCGACGCGGCGTATCCGCGAAATCCCGCCCCCACCCCCCAGGACCTCGCCGGGCTGTGGCTCATGGTCCTGGATGCCGTCTACTTCAAGGGGCGCTGGAGCGACGTCTTCAGCAAGGACGCCACGCAGGACGCCCCTTTCACGCTGCTGGACGGCTCGCAGCGGAC
>CAZAYJ010000024.1:0-5318 GCA_964489335.1 uncultured Planctomycetia bacterium | reverse complement strand
GAAATCACGCCCCCAACCCCCAGGACCTCGCCGATCTCCTCCCCCAGACGCCTGACATAAGTCCCCTTGGAACACTTGACGAAAAAATCGATATCGGGCAGTTCCATCCGGACGATCTGAAGCTCATAGATATGGATCGGCCGGGCCTTACGCTCGACCTCAATGCCCCTGCGCGCCAATTCATAAAGCCGGCGGCCTTTGTGCTTGATCGCGGAGACCATGGGCGGCACCTGCAGCCGATCGCCGATGAACGATGCGAAAACGCGGCGGACATCTTCTTCGGTAATGTGCGAGGGGTCTTTTTGGGACAAAAGGCGCCCTTCGGAATCCCCTGTCGACGTCACCTCGCCCAGATGCAGCGTCGCCTCATAGGCCTTGTCGAAATGGACAAACTTTGAAAAAAGCTTTGTGGCGCCGCCGACCAAAATCACAAGGACACCTGTGGCAACGGGATCCAGCGTCCCGCTGTGCCCCACGCGTTTGGTGTTAAGTTTGCGGCGCACCATATCAACGACGTCGTGCGACGTCACGCCCGACGGTTTATCAATAATAAGAATACCACTCTTCATGGACACCGCCTGGCCGTCGCGGCGACGACCTTTGCAATAACGCCCTTGAGGGTGCCTTTCAACGTGCAACCGCTTGCCATCCTGTGTCCGCCGCCGCCGAAACCATGCGCCAGGACATTGACGTCTACGCGCCCCCGCGAACGGAAATTCACGCGCACCTCCCGGCCCTGTTTGATCTCTTTAAAAAGAAGAGCCACCTCGACACCGGCGACCGCTCGCGCAAAACGGATGATCTCGTCTGTCTGCTCCGATAAAACAGGATATTTCCTGCCGAGAGCCGCCGGAACTTGTACCCAGGCTACCTTGCCGGTGCGGTCGCGGCGCATCCCCCGCACAATGCCAGCCAGGGCCTTGACAGTCTCGTAGGAAAAATTCTCATAGAGACGCTGGTAAATACCATACACATCCACCCCGAATTCCAAAAGATGGGCGGCCACGCGGTGAGTCTCGGCGGATGTCGAGGCGTAACGAAAAGAGCCTGTATCGGCCAGGATGCCCGTGTAGAGGAGAATAGCCTCCGATCTGTTAAGCCGCACGCCGAGCGCCTCAAAAATCTGGTAGACCATCTCCGAGGCACACGACGCCTTCGGATTCACCCAGTTCAAGCTCCCGAAACGGGTATTACTGATGTGATGGTCGATATTGATGAGCGGCTTATCCCCCCGCAGAGATCTCGAGAGTTTGCCGATGCGCGACGCATCGGAGCAATCTACCAGGACCGCCGCGTCGTAGTCCGGAAAAACGGTCCCGCGCCTGATCGTCTTGATGCCCGGCAGAAAGAGATACTCCGCCGGCACCTGATCGTCATTGACAACGTAAACGGTCTTTCCTATCCGCCGCAAGAGGCTGGCGACGGCAAGTTCCGACCCTAACGCATCACCCTCCAGATGAATATGTGCGGAGACGACAAAAACCTTATGATTTTTTTTCTTTAGTTCTGCGACGAGTTTTTTGGGGACCACGGGCTTTTTTCCTCGGTTGGGCGGTTTCCTGTTCCAGTTTTTTGATCTCCTGCAGCTGCTGCTCGATCATGATGCTGTATTCCGACGAATGGTCGGCCTTAAAGGCGATCTCGGGCACAAACCTCAAATTCAATTCCTGACCTAGGGCATGACGGATATAGCCGCTGGCGTGCTCAAGCCCTTTCAAGGTCTCTTCCCACTGCTCCGGACTGCCGTAGACGCTGAAATAAATGCGCGCGAAACTTAAGTCGGGCGTCACCTCGACACGCGTGATCGTCGTGAATCCCAGACGGGGATCGCGTATCTCCTCCTGGATCATCGTGCTGACAATCTTCTTGATCTCTCCGGCCACCTTGTCTTTTCTGCTCATGTTAAAAACTCCATTTCATAGTTGAGGATGATACATTCGTGATACTGCTCACAATATCTGACGACATGCGCCAGGACCGCATCAACCACAGGACGGCTGACACCCACATGAACCACGGCAAGCTGCGCCTGCTGCCAGACGTCCTGGTCGCCAACCTCGGCGACGGAAATATTAAAATCCTTCGTCAGGCGGCTTTTGAGGCGCGCCAAGACCCTGCGCTTGTCCTTGAGGGAATGGCTCGCCGGGATACTCAAAGACATCGTCAGAAGACCAACAATCATGGACGCGCCATCATCTTTTTGGCCAAGGCAAGCTCCTCATGTTTTCCTTCGAGCTTCCCGTCCACCTTTGCATACAGCAGAGTCCTCAGGATCTTTTTGAAATGCGGTCCCGGCCTGGATCCCAGAAGCGCCAGGTCTTCTCCGCGCACATGCAGCCGCGTGCCATGATGGACGACGAGATAATCCCGGATCCGGCCCTTGACCCGCTTGTCTGCGCTCAAGGCATAGACGAGGACAACAACCTCATAGGCCAGCGGCTCCAAAAGACGATAGACGCCGCTCGGCTTGAGATTTTCTCTCGCAAGACGACGCTCCAGAACGGCAGCTTTTGTCTTATAGGCCAGGATAATGCGGCTTTCGCCTTTATGAAAAGCAAATGCCAACATCGTCTCTTTGAGACGCTTCGGCGCCGCCGGCTCAAAAAACAAACACATCAACATGACATAGGTATCGAGAGACCTCTTATGGGCCCCATGAGCGGCAAACCAGCGCACCGCCGCCCGTATCCTTGTGTGCGCCGTATTCCAGCTGTCCCGATATGCCAGCCCCGGCGATATAAAAGCATATCCGCAAAGCTCCCAGAGCCGTTTAAGGACAGGCACAGGCCGGCGCTCTTTGAAGATCAAAACCAGCTCATCGCGCAGGCGGTGCTTCTGGACAGAAAACAACATCCGGCGCGCCAAGGCCTCGCGAATCCACGCAAGCGTCCGGGGTTCCATGCGGAACGAAAGCCTCTTTTCGAAACGCACGGCCCGCAGGATCCTCGTCGGATCGTCGATAAAACTCAAGGGGTGCAGGGCGCGGATCGTCTTGTTCTCCAGGTCGCGCCGGCCGCCGTAAAAATCAAAGATCTCGCCGTAGCAATGCCGGTTAATGCCGATGGCCATAGCATTGATGGTGAAATCGCGGCGGAAAAGATCGTCTTTGATGTCCCCCCTGGAGACAGACGGCAGCGCGGCAGGCTTCTCGTATGTTTCTTTCCTGGCCGACGCGATGTCCGCCTTAAAACCTTCCGACCCGTGGATGGTCGCCGTCCCGAAACGGCCGTGCGTGACGACTTTAAAAGAAAACCGCCGGGCGCATTCCTGGGCGAAACGAATGCCATCCCCCTCAACGACAAGATCGACGTCGAAATGGCCGGCGCCCAGCAAAAGGTCTCTGACGAAACCGCCGACAAGATAAACCCGGAGCCCCTGTTCGTCCGCCAGGGCCCCTGCATGACGGATAAAATCGGCCATCGGCACCGGCAATGTTTTAAGTTTTTGGATCAGCACATTCTTCATGTTCTTGTTTTCGGCTCACGGCTTAAAACCTGTCCTTACCCCCTCGGATGGTACATCTTGTGGATCGACCTCAAACGGTCCTTATTAATATGCGTATAAATCTGTGTCGTCGAAATGTTCGCATGCCCTAGCATCTCCTGGACAGAGCGCAGGTCCGCCCCGCGCTCCAGAAGATGCGTGGCGAACGAATGTCTGAGGATGTGCGGCCGGATGGGCTTTTTGATGCGCGCCTTCCTGGCATATCCTTTGATCAGCTTCCAGAGTGACACACGCGAGATGCGCCTGCCGGAACGATTCAGGAAAAGTTCCTGGACGCCGGCCTTGGCCAGCCGCGGCCTTATCTTTTCCAGGTAGCGCGCCACCGCGGCCACGGCCTTTGTCCCTAAAGGGACGATCCTCTCTTTTTTGCCCTTCCCAAGACAGCGCACGAAACCGACGTCTGCGTTGAGGTCCGTCACCCGAAGGCCGGCGACCTCCGAGACCCTCATCCCCGTCGCATACATCACCTCAAGGATGGCCCGATCTCTCGTTCCCTGCGGCGTGTTAAGGTCAGGGGCCTCGATGAGACGCTCAACCTCGTCGAGGCTCAAGACATCGGGGATCTTCTTCCAAAGCTTCGGAGAATCGATATAGCTGGAGACATCGCTTTTGATCAGCTTCTCCCGCGCCAGGAAACGATAAAACATCCGCAGGGCGGCCAGGGCACGGGAAATCGAATTGACGGAAAGCCCCTTGTCTTTCTGGTGAAGCATGAAATCGCGGATATCTTCCCGCGAAGATGCGGAAACATTCTTCTTTGCGACAGCTTCCAGAAAACCTGTATAATCCTTAAGATCGCTGCGGTAAGCCAGGATTGTATTCTTTGACAATCCCCGCTCAACGCTCAAATAGTCCAGGAAAAGCTCAACGTACTTATCCATATTCACCCAAGCTCTCGGCCGATAGTCGTCTGCGGACCGTGCCCGGGATAAACGACCGTCTCGACCGCCAGCCGGCTCAGACGCGCCAGGGATTCCTCGATCTTGCGGCTGCTGGCCCCTGGATAATCCGTCCGTCCGATACCGTTGCGGAAAAGCGTATCCCCCGAAAACAAGACACCGTGTCCGAAAAGACACACGGATCCCGCCGTATGTCCAGGCGTATGAATCACATGGAACGTCAACTCATCCAGCGTCACGCTGTCACCGTCGCGCAAGAGCCGCGCCGGAGCAACGGCATCAAACGGCCCGAAAAAAATCGTCGTTATGTTCTTCGCCGGGTCTGACGCCATCTCCCGATCTTCCTCATGAATATAGACGGGAAGCCCCAGGGCGACATCCGCCTTGATATGATCGATATGGCCATGGGTATTGACGATAAAAGAGGCCTCAAGGCCGTTATCCTTGAGGCACCGCCTGATCTTACCGGCGTCGTCGCCTGGATCAACAATAAAAGCGCGGCCGCGGTCGCTGGATACAATGTAGCAGTTTGTTTTCAGTTCGCCGACAACAACGGAAAAAACCTTCATGATGGATCAGGCTTGAGATACGCCTTCATCTTTGTCGCGTCGAATTCCCTGTTGACGCAGCTCAAGATCCTCTCGGCCGTATAACGGAAACGGCGCGCCTCTTCCGACGACAGCCCCGGCTTCGACTGGATTTGTTTCTGAAGTGCCTGCGTCTGCTTGACATAGACGGACAAGGCGGCAGCCTGATCGTCTTTCAGGTACGTCATCATCTTCTCAATGTTGATCAGCGATTGATTGGCGCACTCCAGGACTTTTTTATCCGAGGCCCTGTCGTTAAGCGCCGTCACCAGTTCCTGGTTCCACGATTTCCAATACGCGAAATACTGCTTATACATCACGCTGTTCG
>CAZAYJ010000023.1:3762-12428 GCA_964489335.1 uncultured Planctomycetia bacterium | reverse complement strand
CACGTATAATTTTGCCTGTGTCGTCGACGACGCGGCCATGCAGATCACGCATATCATTCGCGGCGACGATCACATCTCCAATACGCCCAAGCAGGTCGTTCTCTACGAAGCGTTGGGTTACCCCTTGCCGCAATTCGCCCACATCCCGATGATCTTGGGCGCAGGAGGGGGCCGTATGTCCAAGCGCGCCGGCGCGACCGCCATCAGCGAATACAGGTCCATGGGTTTTCTTTCAGGGGCCCTGGTGAACTACTTGATGCTTTTGGGTTGGTCTCCCGGAAATAACCAAGAGATCATCGCGCTCAAGGACGCGATCGCAAAATTCGATATCCACGACGCCAACAAGACTGCGGCGACGTTCGACATGAACAAGCTTTTGTGGTTGAACAGCCAATACATCAAAAGTTGTCCTGCCGCCGATTTGGCCGAGCTCGTCAAGCCGTTCCTGAAAGAGCGTAACCTGATTCCCGACAACAATTTTGATGGAAAATATTTGGAGGATGTATTACAATTATTCAAAGAACGGGCGTCGACGCTTGCGGAGTTGAGCGACGCAATGGCATTTTTCTTTGTCAAGGACGTCGTGATGGATCCTGCGGCGTGCGAAAAGTTTTTTGCGCAGGACATGAGCGCTGCTTTCAGGGCGCTGCAGTCGCGGTTCGCCCAGTTGCAAGATTTCAGCGCGCCGCGCATTGAAGAGGATTTCCGGCAGGCGGCGGCAGATCTGGGTCTGACGACCAAGCAGCTGATCCATCCTCTGCGGGTGGCGCTCTCCGGCAAGACCGTCGGCCCGGGCATGTTTGAGATGATTGCGACCCTGGGTCGCCAGAGAACCCTGGAGAGAATAGAGCGCGCGATACAGCTCTACAAAAACAAATCCGTATGAAGACGCGAAGAGTTTTCAGGCTGATCCCTTTGGTGTGCGCGTTGTTCCTCATGATGTTCTGCCTTGGCTGCGAAACGGTTAAAGGCATGGGCCGCGACATCAAAAACGCCGACCAGTGGATGAAGGATCACGCCTGGTAACGCAGGACAGCGCGGGGAATCTCGGGCATTCCAGGGATGGCCTTGCGCGGCGTATCTATGCCCGGCGCTTTGCGTAGCCGGCAGAACGCGGCAACCTCCACGGTTTTTCTTTCGATCGAAGCCAGACGCCATAACGCAGGCGGACCATGCTGGACCAAGCCCCCAGAGACAGCCTCACCGGTTTTTACCAGAGAGACGCCTTGGAGCCGTATCTGCGGCAGCTGATCGCGGAGTCTAGGGGCAAATCCAATCCGTTCTCCCTCGTTTTGATCGATGTCGATCGCTTCAAAAAATATAACGACAAATTCGGACATCCTTTCGGCGACGAAATCCTCAAATATGCCACCTCGACGCTGCGGTTGACTTTTGTGGAGGGGCCATGTCTTTTTTTCCGCTACGGCGGCGACGAGTTTATCGTTGTTTTTCCCGGAAAGACCGTCAAGGAGACGCTCGCTTTCCTGCGCCAGTGCCAGCACAATCTGCGCCACAGACCCTGCCTTTACGGCGACAGGTTCTATCACGTATCGGTGAGTTGCGGCGTATCGGGTTTTCCCGAAGACGCCCAGACGTCCGAGGAGATGATACGCCACGCCGATGACGCGATGTATTTTTCCAAAAGGACGGGTCGCAACAGGACCACACCTTACGGCCGCATCGCCCTTTTGAAATTCAGGCGCGTGGCGATGTTTTTGGCCACCATCATTTCGGCGGCGGCCATCGCCGCCTTGGTCTTTCGCTTGACCTATGAGCAAATCATCCGTCCTCGGCTGGAGCAGCTCAGACGCATGAAGATCGTGACCGAGCCAAAAAATCTCGATACAGTCGTTCTGCGCAGCGGTCTGGTGTTTGAAGGCCGCATCTTGTCCGAAAGCAAGGGCTCCGTGATCCTTCATATTTATTTTGAAAACGGCGGCGAAGGACAGATGACCTTCAAGCGTTCCGAGATCGCCCAAATCAAATATGGCCACCCTTCCGACTAAAGCTTTTCCCCGACGCGAAAGAACAGTCTGTTCCGTGGTCTTAAGGCCCTATTGCAGCAACGCCTGCGTGTTCTGCAGGCCCTTGTGGCAGGATGCGCGGATGCCCAGGAAAGAATGGCAGAAGCAACTCGCAGATGCCTCTCGCGCTCTGAAAGAATTCCGCAAGGAGGGGTTTGAAAAGATAGATATTTCCGGCGGCGATCCTTTGGAGTTTTCCGGTCTTCCGGCGTTCGTTCGTCAGGCGCGGCGGCTGGGGTTCAGCTGGATCCGCGTGTCCACCAACGGCGTGCGCCTGGCCGATAAGACCTTTGCCCGCCGGCTGCTGGCGAGCGGTGTCGACGCCTTCCGCATTCCGCTCTACGGAGCCAGCGAGGACGTCCATGACAAGGTGACGCGCGCAGCCGGAAGCTTCCGGGCGACGGTTCGGGGGATCAAAAACATAAGAAAGAGCGGTTCTTGCCGGCTCTTGTTGACGTCGCTCCTCTTGCAACAGACCAAGGGCGTCCTGGAGGATACCTTCGATTTGATGTATGCGCTGGGGTGCGACGACGTTTATTTCGCGCCAGCCTTTGTTTCGAACGACGACTACAGTTATTACGTTCCCCAGAAATACCAGGGGCGTTACTGGCGCCGGCTCTTGAGACACGCTCTGCGGCGGCGGCGGCCGATACGGTTCTGCGATGTTCCTTTTTGCGTCCTGGGGTTTGACAACGATTTCACCGATAATGCGCAGAAGCCGGCGTTTCTGGGGAGCTATTTTCAGCCGTCCGGCGGCCAGGAGACAGGCGTTCCCGACCTGCCGAGGTATCGCAGGAAGATCAAGGTCAAGATTTGCGCCCATTGCATTGCCGCCGGCAAGTGCGACGGGTTTCTTGTGAACGACATCCTTCGTTACGGGATCGGCAACCTCAAGGCTGTGCGGCCGGGCAGGGGTGCCCTGGCCGAAGGCCGAGGCCAGGCCCTTGTGATTCCGGCACACAAGCGTTCTTGATCCGTTTAAAATATGATGAAGTTCCGGTATTCCCGGGAATTCAAAAGTTTTGTCGGCGGCGAAAAGAGGCTGCGGGCGATCGTCGCCGCCGCCGGCGCCGGGCATGCGAAGTTTCAGACATATGCGCGCACGAGGTTTTTCATCTCGCAGGCCATCACGCACACAGGCACGTTCCTCGACATCGGCTGCGCGAACGGTTTTTTAATGCGGTGTCTCCAGGAGTGGTCGGGACACAGATTGATCCCCTTCGGTATCGACAGGAATCCGGCTTTGGTCCGGCGGGCCAAGGCCCTGTTTCCCGCCTACGCAGGCCATTTTATCCTTGCCGACCTCGTGGATCAGCCGGATTTGAGAAAGCTCTGGCCCCGCAGGCGCTTCGACTATATTTATTGGAATGTCTGGGACAATTATGTCTTCGGGCCGGGAAGCAAGGTCGAGCTTCTGGGGCCGTGTTTTCGCCAGTTGCGGCCCGGCGGCCGTCTCATTCTTGGTTTTTATGAGTCCGACAAGAATAAAACGGAAAAAATCCGGTATCTTGTTGGTCTTGGGTTTACACGGGCGTTAAGGAATCCTTATCATCGCGGCGAGGTTATCGTCTGGAAAGACAAGAGGTGAATCCTTGACAGGAGCGCGAGATGTCCTTGCTTACGGGTGGCTGCTTTATTTTATCTTCCTTGTCGCCTTTTTTATCAAGGCGGCCTGGAACAGCTTTCCTGTTTTTATGGATTCGTTCAGGGGTTTGAGGCGGCAGGATGCGTTTATCGTGGTTCTTGTGATGACGGCCGGGTTTGCCTTGATGGCCCGGCATACGTTCCATATAGACCTGGATCCTTACGGGTGGGGTTATATCGAGGATGGCCTGGCGATCAAGGACAGGCTTTTGTTGAAATTCCCCGCGCGATTCGATCTGGCCGCCGCCATGCATGTTCCGGCCTACCCGTTTTTTATCTCCGGGCCGCTGATGATTTCAGAAAGCCTGACAGCGGTATCGTCGTTCAATCTGGTTGTCAGCGTTCTGGCTATCGGCATCGTCTATCTCGTAGCCTATGCCTTGACCGAAGACCGCATCGTTTCCATTATTGCGGCGGGGCTTTTGGCCGTCTCTACGCAGCATATCGTTTACAGCGGTTACGAAGTTCCCATGCCGCGCTCCGTATTTTTTGTCTCGCTCGCGCTCTTGGTTTTGGTCTGTTTTCTGAAGACAAAAAGCAGGTCCGTCGGCCTGGGGCTTCTGTCTCTGTTTTTCATCACGGTCAACATCAAGCCGGAAAACATCGTTTTTCTTTTCGTTATCCTTTTCGCCCTTGCGCGGGATGCGAAAAGCGGCAGGGAGTGGCGGCAGGCGCTTAAAAGCTATCTTCTGCCGACCGCCGTATGGAGCGCGTTGACCCTGGTTTTTTGTTCCGTCTACCTCTTCAACTGGTGGAAGATCCAGGCGGCTTGCGTCTCCGACGTCTATTACGGCCGGAATATGCCGTTCTCCGCGGTTTATTTCATAAAGAACTTCGGTCTTTTTCTGTCACGGGCAGGAGGCATGCCGCTATGGGCGGTCGCAGGCCTGGTATTGATTCAGTTGCTCCAGAGGACGGGACACTCCATGAATCTGGCGATAGGGTGGTTGTTGGCAGCTCTTGTCCCTCTGGGGTATTATGCGCGGGCCAACGCCGAATGGCAGTTTATGCAGGTTTTTATCCCGCTCTATCTTGTGATGGGCTATGTGGTCGCGCAGGCGCTTGAGCTGTTTGTCCGTCGCGGTTGGGTCAAACTTGTCATGGTTTTTTCTTTTTTGTTCTTGTTGGGTATCAAGGCCGAAAGCCACCTGGCTCATTTGAAGGTCTTCTCGTGGAAAGACATCCAAAAGGATTTCCCGGCCTGCTTGGCCCAGGATTGCGTCGTGTCCTTTAAGACCAGCACATCCAAGACGTCGCTCGAGTTCCTGTTTCCGCAGGCCCGCTGGCTTTTCATTAATGATGCCGGTTTCGAAGATTCGCTGAAACACTGCAAGGGGGAGATGTATTATTTCAATCCTGTCGTCTATGGCTTGCTGGAGGAGACCGATCGGGAAACCCTTCTGGATGCGCAAACTGGCCTGTCCGGCAGGTTTGAGGTGGGCCGAAGGGTCGGTCCCTTGGAGATTTTTGAACTCTATCCCCGCCGCAAGTAAGCGGTAGGGTTGACAAGATTCTGCAGCCCATAATATAATTCTTGTCAGGCAGGACAATGGCGTCTTGCCGGAGAGCGCGTTGTGCCTGGGTCAAGAGAAGGCACAAGAGTATGACGATGAAGTCATCCAAGAAAACAAAGCCACGGGAACGCCTGTGTCCTTCTTGCGGCGCTCCGACTGCGTCGAAGGGGCATCTTTGCGCACCCGTAAATATTCCAGGGACATCTCGTTGTGGATTTTGCGGAGGCGTTCTGGAGAACCTGCGTCATTTCTGCGCATTCAAACCGGAAAAACCCTCGTTTGTCTGCGGTTGTTGCGGCAGGACGTCTGCCGGCGAAACGGAGATATGCCATCCGATCAGGATATGACGACGCCTGTCTTGTGCCCGCCCGAACCTCTTTTTAAAAACAATCCTAGACCATAAAAAGATTGCGGGAAGAGAATTGGCCGTCCGAGGTAAGGTTAATGCCCAGCTTGTTGAGGCCGATCTGGTCGCCGGGGGTGGGGATGTGTGTCATGTGCATCTCACAGTTACGTAGTTCTGTCAGCTTCTTCATGGCTAATTCGGCTGTATGATTGGTCGTCGCGCCGATCGAAAGGGCGATAAGCGTTTCCTGAAGGTCCAGACTGGTTGATTCCTGCCGCAGGGCCCCTTGTTTGAGTCCTGAGATCTGGTGGATGATCTGGGGCGATAGCAGGAGGATCTCGTCGGGGATGTGGGCGAGCAACTTGATGGCGTTGAGGATCACGCTCGAGGCCGCGTGCATCAGCTGAGAGTTTTTCCCCGTGACGATTCTGCCGTCCGCCAACTGGATGGCCGCCCCGCAATAAATGCCTTCGTTGCCTTTGCCGCCGGTCTCGGCCTGGCGGGCCGCTTCCCTCGCCGGCTCGACGGTCGGCCGGTCGGTCACCTTTAGCCCCAGCTCTTCCATCAGAGACATGGCGCGGTCCACCGTTGATTTCTTTTCGATCCCCAGGGCGTATTCGGTATTGTAGCGCAGATAGCGCCGTATCAGTTCCTGTTTGGATGCTTCGCGCACAACGTCGTCCTGGACGATGCCGAAGCCCGCCCTGTTGACGCCCATGTCCGTCGGCGATCGGTACAGGACAGGGTGCGCTTGCCCTTCGTAGATCCTTTCCAGGATCAACTTGAGGATAGGGAAACTTTCGACGTCGCGGTTATAGTTGATGGCGACTTTTTTGTAGGCAGCCAGATGGAACGGATCGACGAGGTTGAAATCCTGGATATCTGCGGTCGCCGCTTCATAGGCGATGTTCACCGGATGCTTGAGCTCGATGCTCCAAATAGGAAAAGTTTCGAACTTGGCATATCCGGCGTTAATGCCGCGGCGGTGTTCATTATAGAGCTGGGAGAGGCATGTGGAGAGTTTTCCGCTGTTTGGCCCAGGTCCCGTTACAACTACGATAGGCTTGCTCGTTTCAATATAGTCGTTTCTTCCGAAACCTTTGTCGCTGACAACAGCGTCAACGTCTACAGGATACCCTTCGATGGGGTAATGGAAGTAGACCTTAATGCCCCGGCGTTCCAGTTTATTTTTGAAGACGACGGCGGACGGCTGGTTGTTAAAGCGCGTGATGACGACGGCCAGGATATCCAGGTTCCATTTTCTGAGGTCGTCGATCAGCTTGAAGGTGGCGGCGTCATAGGTGATGCCAAAATCTCCCCGCAGGCGGCCGCTTTCGATGTCGCCGGCGTAAATAGAGAGGACGATATTGATTTTGTCCGAGAGCATCTGCAGGAGGCGCAACTTGACATTGGGGTCGTAGCCGGGCAGGACCCTGGCGGCATGGTAATCGAAACAGAGCTTGCCGCCAAACTCAAGATAGAGCTTGTTGTCGAACTTGCGGACTCTTTCGGAGATAGCCTGGGCTTGTTCGCGGAGGTATTTTTCGTTATCGAAGCCGGTCCTTTTCATGGTGGGGGGAGCGCCTTTGGTCCCGTGCAATATCATAAAACAGTTGGACGGGATTGTAAAGGACTATGAGAGGTTTCTCCGCGGTCCAAAAAATAAACTTGTCAGGCCTGGGCAAGGATATTACAATAATCATACCGATTCTGCCCTTTTCCGTCGTCAGGCCTTTTTTGTGGTCTCTGGACGGATAACATGCGGTTGAGAAATTGGATTATGATGATTGCCCTGCCCTTCGCACAGGACGTCGCGCCTGGCCTTATCGGAAATGCCAGCATTACGCCTTCTGCGTAATCGTGCTCAGGGCGGGCAAAATGCAAGGTGAGGCGGCAACCTGAATTGAAGAATTTGCCCTGCCCTTCGCACAGGACGCGTCGTGCTCAGGGCGGGCAAAATGCAAGGTAAAGTTACCTTAAATATACATTTTGCCCTGTCGTCTAATTGGTAGGACACTAGACTCTGGATCTAGGTGTCTTGGTTCGAGTCCAAGCGGGGCAGCCATTAAAAAGAGACCTCATTTTCCGGGAGGTCTCTTTTTAATGTTTGGGTTTCGTTTGGACGAGAACCCAAGGGGTGCGGGGAGACCGTCCCCGCGTTCTCGGGGTGACAGCCCTGAACCAGAACGAAGTTCGATTCAGGGTGCCAGAGGGGCAGGGCCCCTATGGAGAGCGACCTCGCCGAAGGCGGGGAGCGATGGTTCTAGGGCCGAAGGCCCGGAGTCCAAGCGGGGCAGTGGTTCGACGCGCCCTTCGCTACGCTCGGGCTTGCTCACCACTCTGCCGAGTGGAAGCAGGGCTTGGGTCGCGGCGGAGGGCGTAGTCATTTCTGGATAAGTCGAACCACCCTGAGCAAGTGAGCCTCGAAGAGGCGAACGCGTCGAAGGGCCATCCTGAATAGCGCTTAAAAGGACAAATCATGTGGTATGCCTATCTGTTGAAATGCCAAGACAGAGCCATTTATACCGGAATCACTGATAATGTCGAACGCCGTTTCGAGGAGCATGTCTCGGGCAAGGGCGGCCATTATACGAACTACAACAGACCTAAAGAACTTTTGTATAAGGAGTCTTTTGAGAGTAGAATAGATGCAGAGCAACGAGAGGCTCAGATTAAGCGTTGGAGTAGAGCAAAGAAATTGGCACTAATCAAGGGCGATAGAAGAGAGTTGCGAAATTTGAACATTTCTAGATTAGCCAGCTGCGAAATCCTTCGACGCGCTCGCCTTAACAGGCTCGCTTGATCAGGATAATGGTGAGCGTCGTCGAACTACTCGTCCTCCGCAAGGTGCGAAGGGCAGCCGATTCCATGATTTGAGCCTCGGGTTTATCCCGGGGCTCAAATTTTTGGATTTTTGGAGGGACCCGCTTGGAGAATTTTTTATCCGGAAGATGAGAACAAATATCTTGACAAAATGACCTGTATCAGGTATATTTGATATTGAAAACCATTTTCAACAGTGAGGAACAATATATGCCAAGAGGCGAATGTCGGGGACAAGGGTGGTGGCATGGAAGGTTCAGGGGCTGCGGTTACAGGCTGACGATCGGCCGCGAGGCCATTTTAGATGTCCTATCG
>CAZAYJ010000023.1:0-3752 GCA_964489335.1 uncultured Planctomycetia bacterium | reverse complement strand
GCCATCTTAGTGCCGAAGATATCTATATAAAGATCCACCCCGGGCATCCGAATGTCGGGCTGACAACGGTGTACAGGACGTTGGATGTCTTGTCCAGCCTCGGCATGGTTTCCAAGCTTGATTTCGGCGATGGACGGGCGCGTTACGAGCTGGCTGAAGGGCCCAAAGGAACGCACCACCATCATCACCTGGTCTGTACCGATTGCAACAAGGTCATCGATTACACGGATTTCATCGATGAAGAGGTCGAGTTGCTGCGAGAAACAGAAAAAGGTCTGGGCAAGAAATACAATTTCAAAATCACCAACCACGTTATTCAGTTTTACGGCCTGTGCGATAAATGCAGCCATAAGAAATAGAGGCTATATTTTTTTGCTTATTAATGAAAATGGTTTTCAATAATAAAAAGGAGGGCGCTATGCCGGGTTTTGACGGAACAGGGCCAAGAGGCCAAGGAGCTATGACGGGTGGCGGCAGAGGTTATTGTGTCATACCGATTGGTGGAATTGAGAGACCGCTTGGAAGAGGGGTTTTTGGGCCGAGGGGAGGCAGGCGCGGTCGACGCAATTGTTTTTATGCTACAGGAGTGCCCGGATGGATGAGGGCGCAAAGAGGCATGAGGGCTTTTGGTGGTTTCGGCCAGTCCTTATCAAAAGAGGACGAGATCGCCATGTTAAATAATCAGGCTGATTTTTTAAAGGGGGAGCTTGAGGCAGTGCAAGCCCGAATTCAGGCTCTCGCGGAGCAACGGGAACCGGAGAACAAATAATCCCGAGGCGCCCGCCGGAAAGGAGTCGTTAAACATGAAAGTCGGGGTCGTGTTGGAAGATGAAAACGGTTTGCAGGGCAATGTCTGCGCGCATTTTGGGCAATGTCAGTATTTTCTTATTGCAGATATTGATAAGGACAAGAAGAAGATTACAAGTACTCGAGTTGTGCCGAATACTGCTGTGCATGGCGGAGGCGGATGTGTTGCGGTGGACGAGATATTAAAATACAAGATCACGCACGTCATTGCCGGAGGCATGGGCATGGGTGCGCAGCAGAAATTCGCGAATGCCGGAGTTAAGGTTTTTGGGTGTTTGGGCCGAGTCAAGGATGCTCTGGATGATCTTATGAATAATGCCTTGGGTGGTCTGGATGCCTGTAAGGATCACAGGGAAGGTGGCGGGTGTCATTAAGAAAGAAGGTTTTAATATGAAAATATGTATTACTTCTGAGGGGGAAACCTTGGATTCCAAAGTCGATCCTCGCTTCGGTAGGTGTCAGAATTTTATATTTTTTGATACTGATACCGACAGTTTTGAGGTAGAGGAAAATGTCCATTCTCGATTTCAAGGGGGAGCCGGTATTCAATCGGGCCAGCTTGTAGTATCCAAAGGCGTTCAGGCGGTTCTTACCGGAAGCGTCGGCCCAAACGCGCATCAGGTATTGTCAGCTGCTGGGATTAGTATTTTTGCTGGAGTTTCTGGAACAGTAAAAGAGGCGATAGAGGGGTATAGAAAGGGGAAATATAAAACCGTGGATGGACCCAGCGTAGGTTCAAAATTCGGAATGCCGGGGAAGAGTAGTTAAGAGAAGAAAGGAGATGAAAATGCCGTTTTTCGAACGATTAGAAAAAATGGACCCTAAGCATGTTGATTTGGAAAGGGCAAGGAAATCATTACGCGAGGAACTTGAAGCAATCGATTTTTATCAAGAGCGGATTGACGCGACGGAGGATGTTTCCTTAAAAAAACTCTTGGAACATAATATGAACGAAGAAAAAGAACACACGGCTATGCTTATGGAATGGATCAGGAAAAATGATCCGACGCAAGACAAAGTGTTCAAAGAGCACGATTAGGAATAATAGAATTGGACACAGAAGTTGTAGAAAATCACAAAAGGTACCTAGAGCGAAAAGAGCTATATAAAAGTTTTGGCTATGACGTAGATAAGGAAAGAGATTTTATTCTCGAGCAGGCGAAGCCTGTCTACGGGAGAATCCTTGAAGCCGGAACTGGTAAGGGTCATTTTGCGCTCGCTTTGGCTAAAGCAGGGCATTCGTTTATTACCTTTGATATATCAGCAGAGGAACAGCATTTTGCAAAGCTAAATATTGAGTATTTTGGTTTTGAGAAACAAGTAGATTTTAGGATCGAAAATGGCGAGCGCACAAGTTTTGCTGACAGTAGTTTTGACGTAATATTTTCTGTAAACGTCCTGCATCATCTGCACAACGCCTACCAAGTTATCGACGAACTCATTCGGCTTATTTCCTCTCAAGGCAAGATCATATTAGCAGATTTTACGGAAGATGGATTCAAGGTTATGGATAAAATCCACGGCCTTGAAGGTAATGCGCATGAGGTCGGGCAAGTAAGTTTTTCGGATGCGGAATCGCATTTGATAAAAAAAGGTTTTTCGGTTAAAAAGGAAAAGAGCGTTTATCAGTGTGTTCTTGTTGCCGAGAGGGGTAGTGTTTAGGTTATGATTATCTCAGTAGCAAGTGGTAAAGGCGGGACAGGGAAGACAACGGTTGCGATTAATCTGGCGCTGTCGTTGGCTCATGTTCAGTTTTTTGATTGCGACGTGGAAGAGCCTAACGCGCATATATTTTTGAAACCGAACATGAGATGCCAGGAGAAAGCGTTTATTCCCGTGCCTGAGGTTGATGAAGAAAGATGCGCTTATTGTGGTGAATGCCGGGAGGTGTGCGCGTATCACGCTATCGCGGTATTGCCGTCAAAAGATGGCAAAAAGGGGAATGTTTTAATATTTCCTCACCTGTGTCACGGTTGCGGCGCATGCCGCCTGTTTTGTCCGCAGGCGGCCATCCGGGAGGTAGACAGAGAGATCGGCGTGATCGAAAGCGGCGGCGTCGGCTCGATACAATTTGTCCATGGGCGTCTCAACGTTGGTGAGGCGATGTCACCGCCCCTCATCCGCCAGGTCAAGCAACATATCAACGCGACAAGGACGGTTATTATCGATGCTCCACCGGGGACATCATGTCCGGTAATTACAGCAGTTCATGGGAGTGATTTTTGTGTATTGGTTACCGAACCGACGCCTTTCGGGTTGAATGATTTAATTTTGACTGTCGAGGTATTGCGTCGATTAAACATCCCTTTTGGGGTCGTGATCAACCGATCCGATATCGGCGACGATAAAGTTGAGTCATATTGTAAAGGATTCAATATTCCGATTTTAATGCGAATTCCGTTTGATAGAGAGATCGCCGAATTGTATTCAAACGGCACGCCTTTAATAGAAGGGAAACCCGAATACGCCGATCAGTTCAGGGGTTTATTCGATTCCATCAGGAATGAGCTGGAGAAATAAAGCTCCCGATAGGTATCATTTATACGCCGTTTAAACGCAAGAAGGATGCTCCGTTTAAATCTAAGGCTTTTGAACGGCCGAGGTATTCAAAAAATACGAAGAAGGCTTGAATGGGGATAGGGTGTTCTTTTGTTTATTCCCCTGTGTATGATATTTGAAGGTCTCTTTTAACCCAAAGGGAGGGGTGTCACAAAAATATCCGTCGGGGGCATATCCAGGATAGTGCCAGGTTTCTTTGGCGTCGGAGTAGCCGTAGGCGCCTATCTTGGGGCGCGTCTCAACAAAGGATTTTCTCCGGCCTCGTTGAAGTTTTTGTTTGGTCTTATGTTTTTGGATATCTTCCTCAAATATATTCTTCAATTCCAGAGAAAGAACATTTGATGGGAACCATTATAGCCGTTAGCGACGAAGACGGCAGGGCATAG
>CAZAYJ010000022.1:0-12568 GCA_964489335.1 uncultured Planctomycetia bacterium | reverse complement strand
CGTCTTTGTCGTCTCTGACCATGTTGACATATTTTCAAATGCTCGATAAGCTGGCCCTGGAACTCTTGGCTATTATCCTGATGCCATTGGGATGGTTCGGCATCTGGGAAGGTTTTTCGCGCATCATTGAGCCGGCTCCTCTTCTGAAGCAGGACCTGGAACTTTTCGCCAAGCTTTCCAAAGCGGCCTTTAAGTTTAAGTATGCCGGCAGTCAGGAAGAGGCAGCCGCAGTTTTTGCAGCAAAACAAGAAACAAGGCACGAGGCTAAGGCTGCGGGGGCCATCGCCCAGGAAGCAAAGACAGAATCTAAAGAAGAAAAAGAAACAAAATGAAACCATTGTTGCCTGACAGAAACGGACATTACGGGGTCTTCGGCGGACAATACATGCCGGAGACGCTGATGACGCCTTTAAGAGATTTGGAGACGGCTTACCGCCGCTTGCGCAGGGATGCGTCTTTTAAGCGAGAGGTGGAATATTATCTGCGTCATTATGCCGGCCGGCCGACGCCATTGTATTTTTGCAAGCAGTTGAGCTCGGCCTTGGGCCGCGGAAGGATTTATCTCAAGCGTGAAGATCTTCTCCATACGGGATCGCACAAGATCAATAATGCCCTGGCTCAGGGGGTGCTTGCCCGGCGCATGGGCAAGAAGAGGATTGTCGCCGAGACGGGCGCGGGCCAGCACGGGGGCGCGACGGCGACGGTGTGCGCGGTGTTCGGCCTTGAGTGCCACGTGTATATGGGGACCGAGGACATGGAGCGCCAGGCCCTCAACGTCTATCGCATGAAGCTTTTGGGCGCCCGCGTCGTGCCCGTGACCAGCGGATCCAGAACCCTTAAAGACGCCATGTCCGAGGCTATCCGCGACTGGGTAACAAACGTCAAGACGACATATTATCTTTTGGGCTCTGTGGGCGGGCCGCATCCTTACCCGGAGATGGTCCGTGATTTCCAGACGGTCATCGGTAAAGAGGCCAGACAGCAGATCCTGAAGATCGAAGGCCGCCTGCCGAAATATCTCGTGGCCTGCGTCGGCGGCGGAAGCAATTCCATCGGGCTTTTTCATCCATTTTATAACGACAGGTCCGTCAAGTTCTTGGGGGTCGAGGCCGCTGGGTTCGGCCTCAAGACTGGACGTCATGCCGCAACGCTGGTTGCCGGCCGCATCGGCGTCCTGCATGGTGCCAAGAGTTTTCTTCTCCAGGACAAGGACGGGCAGGTCAAGATAGCACACTCCGTGGCCGCTGGTCTTGATTATCCCGGCGTCGGGCCGGAACACGCTTATTACCGCCAGAGCGGCCGGGCGCAATACGTAGCCGTTACGGACCGCGAAGCTATCGAGGCTTTTGGGCTGTTGTCGAAGATGGAAGGAATCATTCCGGCGCTTGAGTCTTCGCACGCCTTGGCCTATTTGCCGAAGCTGGCAAAGCATTTAAAGAAAAACGATATTGTGATTGTTTGTCTTTCGGGTCGTGGTGACAAGGACGCCAATACATTGAGTCATGAATCGCATTGATGTGGCATTCAGAAAGCTCCGAAAAACCGGACGTCGGGCGTTGATCCCGTTTGTAACGGCGGGTTATCCCGGACTGGACGCAACGGAAAAGATCGTCCTGGGGCTGGAGTCCGCCGGCGCCGATGTGATTGAGCTGGGCGTGCCGTTCTCAGATCCGATTGCAGACGGCCCTGTCATCCAGATGTCTTCTTTTGAGGCGCTTAAAAAAGGCGTGACTCTCAGAAATGTCCTTGCTCTGGTTAGGCGGCTGCGCCGCCGCACACAGGTCCCCCTGGTCGCCATGACGTATTTCAACCCGGTGCTGCAATACGGACTGGGGCGTTTTGTCATCGATGCGCTGAAGGCGGGGCTTGATGGTGTCATCATCCCGGATTTGCCCCCGCAGGAAGAAAGGGATTTTTTGGCCGAGGCCCGCAGGAAGGGGCTGGCAGTGGTGCTTTTTATTTCTCCCACGACGCCGCCGGCGCGCGCCCGGGTCATCGCCGCCCAGGCCAGGGGTTTTATCTATTTTGTTTCTCTTGCCGGCGTTACGGGGGCGCGGCGTAAATTGCCGCCTGATCTCAGGGCGCGCCTTGCGGCTGCAAAAAGGATTGCCGGAAAGACGCCGGTATGTGTGGGTTTCGGAGTTGCTTCGCCGAAACAGGTCAGGGAGCTCGGGCGTTATTGTGACGGTGTGATCGTAGGCAGCGCCGTGGTGAACAAGATTCGCGAAGGCCTGCCTTCAAAGGACTATGTCGGGCGGGTCATGGCTTTCGTCAAGGCCCTCAAAGGATCCCGTGTATAAGATCCGTGAGTACGGCAACGGTGTGCGGCTGGTGTATCGTAAGATGGGAGGAGTTTCTTCCGTCGCCCTCGGTTTCTGGGTTAATGCAGGGTCGCGTAACGAACCTGCGGCTGTCAACGGCGTGAGCCATTTCCTTGAACACCTCCTGTTCAAAGGGTCTAAAAAATATACCGGCGACCAGATCAAAGAATCCATTGAAGGCCTGGGGGGTTCTCTCAATGCCTTCACTTCTGAAGAAAATACCTGTTATTACGCCAAATTCCTCGGCTGCCACCTTAAAAAAGTCTTCAGTGTCCTTTCGGACATGGTCCTCCATCCCGTATTGAAGGAATCCGATATCGAAAAGGAGAGGACTGTTATTATCGAAGAGATCAAGATGTACAAGGACTTGCCGCAATTCCAAGTCGCGGAGGTCTTTGATGAGCTTTTGTGGCCGCATCACCCTCTGGGGCGTAATATCGCAGGCTCCATTGAAACCGTGAAGGCGATCGGCCGCAGCACCCTCTCGGAGTATCACGGTCAGTGGTATAGCCCGGCCAATATCGTGATTGCCTGCGCCGGCGCCCTGGATGAGGAGCTTTTGGAAGATGCTGCCGAAAGGCTGTATGCCGGCCTGAAGGCCGCGGCCGTCGGCCGCGTTGAGCCCTTTGTGGCGCATCATCAGGGGCCGCAGATCAAGTTGGTCGCCAAAGATATCGAGCAGACGCATATCCATATCGGTTTTCCTTCTTTGTGGCGCGCCCACCGCGACCGCTTTGTCCAGGGGCTTATCCATGTTATCCTTGGCGGCAATATGTCCAGTCGCCTGTTTAACGAGGTCCGAGAGAAGAAGGGGCTGGCTTACGAAATCGCCACCCATATCAAGAGAATGAGGGATGCTGGCGTCTTCTTTGTCCATGCCGGAATCGACAGCCGTAATCTCCTGGAGGCCTCCCGGGTGATTTTCCAGGAGCTCGATCGTATCAGGCAACAGAGGGTTTCTGCGGCCGAGCTGCGCCGGGCCAAGGATTTCCTGATCGCCCAGTCGGAAATGGCGCTCGACGACACCATGGAGCACATGCTCTGGGTCGGAGATTCCCTGATGAATTTGGGTTTCCTGCAGACTAAGGAGGAGGTCAGGCGGCACATCGAACACGTCACCGCGGCGGATATCCTCCGTGTAGCCGAAGAAATGATCTCCTGGCGTCGTCTGCATGTGGCAGCCGTCGGACCCGGGGTCGACGCCTACCAGGAGAAGATACGCCAGATGGCGGCCGAACGTTAAATACGCCCCTCAGGCCGGCAGCGGCTGGCTAAAACAATTTGACATGACTTTTGAGTTATGGTAAAAATAAACAAGGCATAGTTATCCGTTTATCCCTTTTGCCAGAATTCCGCAAGGAAAGCCGCGGTATCATCATGGCGGACAGGGACATCGCCCCGGGCGAACATGGGCTTGTGGGGCTCCAGACAACAGGAGGCAGAAAATGGAAGGTTATTGCGTCAAGTGCAAGTCGAAGAGGGAAATGAAGGATACCAAAGAACAGACCATGAAGAACGGCCGCAAAGCCATGAAGGGAAAATGCGCCAATTGCGGTACATCTATGTTTAAGATCCTTGGCAAGTAATATCCTCTAGACTTCCAGACGGTTTTCAACAGGAGGGGTGTCACATAGAAGCCAGAAAAAAGGCTCTCTTGGCGGCCAGGCTCGCAGAAGAGAGGAAAGCAGAAGACGTCGTTGTGCTTGATATGAGGAAGGTGGCAAACTTCTGTGATTATTTTGTCATCTGCAGCGCCGCTTCGCAACGGCGGGCGGCGGCGATCGCGGAGCTCATCGAAGAAACGTTCGACCAGCACGGCCTGGTGCTGAAATCGGTCGAAGGAAAACGCGAAGGCGTGTGGATACTGTTGGATTATTCCGACATTGTTATCCACATTTTTTTTAAAGACGTCCGTGACTACTATAGTTTAGACAGATTGTGGGCGGACGCGAAACGAGTCAATGTTCGAGGAAGTCGAAAAACAACTCCTGTCACTCCTTAAGAGAAGCGTCGCGACCGTATGCAGCGCTTCTTCCACCGGACATCAGGTCCCCCAACATATTCTCGATGCTGCGATTTTGGAGATCCCCAAGGAGAAATCCTTTGGGGATCTCTCTTGCAGTATCGCCATGAAGCTCTCGTCTTTTCTGCGCACAAAACCCCAGGCGATCGCCGCCGCGATCATCGGTGAACTCGAACGCCTGGCCCGCATGGAGGGCGCGACGCTCATCCATCACATGGAGATCAAGGGCGCCGGCTTCATCAATATCTTTTTGTCGGACAGGGTCTATCAGGATCTTTTGCGTTCGGTGAATGAAGAGGGGGAGAGGTTCGGCATGACAGCTGCAGGCGGCAGCGGCCGGCTTCTTCTGGAATTCGTCAGCGCTAATCCTACGGGCGCCCTTTCGATTGCGCATGCGCGCCAGGCCGCGGTAGGCGACGCCCTGGCCAATATTCTCGGCGCCGTGGGCTACGAGGTGACGCGGGAATACTACCTCAACGATGAAGGTAACCAAATCCGCATCCTCGGCCGTTCCATCTGGCTTCGTTATTGCGAAAAAAAAGGCGAGACGATCGATTTTCCTGAAGATCATTATCAGGGCGATTATATCGGAGATCTGGCGGCCGAACTTCTCAATGATCCCGCCATGCGCCGCAAGATAGACGGGATGTCTCAAGAAGACAGGGATTTGTTTTTTATGGAATACGGCACGCAGAAGATCATGGCCGTTATCCGCAAGGAATTGGATGATTTCGGGGTTTCCTTTGACGTCTGGTACAGCCAGAAGGCGCTTGGCGCATCGGGCAAAGTCGAGGAGACCTTAGAGGAGTTGAAGGCCAAAGGATATATATATGAGTCCGAAGGGGCTGTCTGGTTTAAATCGACGGCTTTCGGTGATGACAAAGACAGGGTCGTGCGTAAATCCGACGGCGCCTATACGTACCTGACGCCGGATATCGCTTATCACAAGGATAAATTCCAAAGAGGGTTCACGCATCTGATTAACATTTGGGGGCCGGACCACCATGGGTACATCCCCCGCATGAAGGCGGCGATTCAGGCCCTGGGTCACGATCAAGAAGCCATGGATGTCATCATCGTCCAGCTGGCGACGCTCTTCCGCGGCGGCGTTCCCGTGCCCATGTCGACGCGAAAAGGGCAGTATGTGACATTGACGGAACTCCTGGAAGAGGTGGGGCGCGATGCCGGCCGTTTCTTCTTCTTGATGCGTAAGACCGACAGTCATCTGGATTTCGATCTGGAGCTGGCGAAGAAGCAGACGTCCGAAAACCCCGTTTATTACGTCCAATACGCCCATGCGCGCATCTCGGGTATCTTGAACAGCGCGGGCCAGGGGCAGGACGCCGAGCCCGATTTGGCACGTTTGGATCAGCCCGAAGAGAAAGACTTGATGCGCTCGCTTTTGGAATATCCGTTCTGCCTCTTGGTGTGCGCCAAGCAGCTGGACCCTTACAGCTTGACCGTTTATCTGCAGTCCCTGGCTTCATCTTTTCATCGTTTCTACGACCGTCACAAGGTCCTTTCCGACGATGCGGCATTGACCGCCGCGCGTCTTTATCTCATCCGGGCGGTCAAGATCGTGCTGGCCGGCGGTCTGAAGATGCTCGGCGTGACGGCTCCTGAACGGATGTGAAAAACGACACGGCCGTTTTTCAAAACGACACGGCCGTTTTTCACTCTGAGGCTTACCCAAGATCTTTTTGAGGCTGCCGAAGCGTTTTCTTATGAAAATATTCTCGGCGTATCCGTCCCGAGACCTTCCCTGATCTTGTTCCTGAACTCTTTCAAACATGCGAAAAACATGGAAGATCAAAGAACCAGATATTGCGCTTAAGAACTCTTTAAGCCGCGCATTGGCCACGAGCGGTCTTTTTGCCCAGATCCTGATTAACAGGGGATTGACGGATAAGGCCAGGGCGGAGGCATTTTTGCGCTCAAGCCTAGGTGATCTCCACGATCCTTTCCTGATGAAGGGAATGAAGGAAGCGGTTGGCCGTCTGCGCCAGGCTATCGAAAAAAAAGAAAAGGTTTTTATTGCGACGGATTTCGATGTCGACGGCGTTACGTCCTGCACGATCCTGGAGAGCCAGCTGCGGCGTCTGGGCGTGAGCGTCGGCCATTACCTGCCCCATAGGATCCGGGACGGTTACGGCCTTAACCCGGAAGCTGTCGAGGAAGCCGGGGCTTTCGGCGCCTCTGTCTTTGTTTCGCTCGACTGCGGTATTACGGCTTTCGCGGAAACGGATGCCCTGAATAAGAAAGGCATCGATGTCATCATCGTCGATCACCATGAGCCTCCTGCGGAAGGTCTGCCTGCTGCCCTGGCGATTATCAATCCTAAACAGCCGGGATGCCCTTATCCTTTCAGGGACTTAGCGAGTGTGGGTCTTGCTTTCAAGCTGGTGCAGGCGTTGTCGGCCGGAGACGAGTGTCAGTATTTGGACCTGGCGGCCCTCGGCACGGTCGCCGACGTTGTGCCCCTGCAGGGAGAGAACAGGATCCTCGTTAAACACGGCTTGGATGCCCTCAACAATACCAAGCGCCATGGACTTACGTCTCTTATGGAGGCGGCAGGTCTTGACGCGCAGGCCAAAAAACTCTCGACGCATTCCATCAGTTTTATTTTGGCACCGCGGCTCAATGCGAGCGGCCGCATGGATTCGGCTCACGCGTCCCTGGATTTGCTGTTGACGCAGGACAGCCGCGAGGCCCAGCGCCTGGCGGGCGCTCTGAACGACCACAACCGCATGCGCCAGAGAACAGAGGAGAAGGTTTTTCAGCAGGCGATGGATTTGATTGAGCGGGATGTGGATTTCGATAAAGATTTTATCATCGTCCTGTGCCACGAGGACTGGCATCCCGGAGTCCTGGGGATTGTCGCCTCCAAGATCGTCGACCGCTACTACCGTCCCGCCGTGATTATCTCCCTTCAGGATGATATCGGCCGTGGCTCGGCGCGTTCTGTCCATAATTTTCACATTTATGAAGCCCTCGTCCAGTGCGCCTCGTGTCTCAAGGAGTATGGCGGACACAAGTATGCCGCCGGACTTTCGCTTGCGCGCCGGGATATCGGAAAATTCAAAGAACTCCTGAATGATATCGCCAGGAAATCTTTGGGGAAGGAACGCCTGGCGCCGGTCCTGGAGATTGATGCCCAGATACCCTTGTCTTTGGTCACAAAAGACCTGATGCGTCAGATAGATTTTTTGAGTCCTTACGGTGAGGGCAATCTCAGGCCGATTTTTGCAAGCTTCAATCTCCTGGTCAAGAGCAAACCTGTGCTTGTCGGCAAGAATTCGATCAAGTTCTGGGTGAGCGATGGCGAGGCGACGTATGAAGCTATTGGTTTCGGCATGGGGGATTTTTTAGGCCTCGTGAGTGCCTCGAACCGTATTGATGCAGCGTACAGCCTGGGTTGGGATGAGTGGAATTCCCATACGCCGCTGCAACTGGAACTTAAGGATATCAGGCCCTCAAGTTAGCCTGCCGGCACGGCTCTGGAAGGAGGACTAGGTGAAATATGCGGAAAGATGTTTTATCTTTTTGATCCTGATGTTTCTTGTGTCCCGTGTGTGTGAGGCGGCGGCATGCTACGGCACACGCCTGCCTGAAAAACATCATGCCGCCATCGGCTTGGAGACATATGGCATGGATGGAAGGGCCCTTGAGGATAGCCAGGGGAAAGTCAGCAGTCGGCAATATTTTCTGCGCCTGTCCTACGGCGTCTTTGACTGGTTTTCTATTGATCTGAAGGGCGGGGGAGGCGATATCCGGCAACATGCGACGGCCAGCGACGATATTGATTACTCCAGCAGTTTTGCCGGCGGCTACGGCCTGCGGTTAAAGCTCCTGGAGCACAAAGACGCGAGAGTCGTTTTCGGTTTTCACCATGTCAGCGTCCATCCTTTCCATACGGAGGCCGCCGGCGTCAAGCATCGCGCCATCCTGGATGATTGGCAGGTATCTTTATTGGCGTCCTATGGCATCAAGGGATGGACGCCTTATCTGGGCGCGCGCTGGTCGAGAGTGGATTATATCCATTGGATCGACGACGTGCGCAAGAGGGTGATGTCGGATGGGAGTCGCTGCGTGGGGCTGATCGCCGGGATAGACGTGCCGTTCGGCAAACGGGTATGGATGAACGTCGAGGGGCAGTTTGTGAATGAGGCGGCCCTGTCCGTCAGCATTAACTATGGTTTTTGATTTGGAAAGGGCAAGCGAATAAAAAAAGACCACAGAGATGTGGTCATTTTTTTAAGTCTTTCTCTTCAGGGGCGGGGCCTATCGCGCCTTTTTGACTTTTCCGGCCTTCAGGCATTTGGCGCAGACATAAGCCGAGACAACCCGGCCTTTGGCGTCGATGATCCTGATTTTATGGACATTGGTCTTAAACGGCCTCTTGGAGCGGCCCGTGATCTTGCGGCCTGCGCCGCCCTTGATCCTGGCCATACCGCGCCTGGCCGTATGTCCGCCGATGACGCTGCGTTTTTCGCAAACTATGCATACTTTTGACATGGTTTCCTCTTGTTGATCGCGTTCCTAAGACTCTCAAATTATACTGATGATCGGTTTCTTGTCAAGAAAAAGTTCCGTGCCGACGGCGGCCTTCGGCCAGAAATAATAGAACGGCAACGCCCATTGACTATTGACCGCGGCCTGCTAAAATACCCCCATGCGGATACAGATCAGGCGTCAAGATATCGCTTTTGAGGTTTTTAAAAGCTCTGGCCCCGGCGGCCAGCACAAAAACAAGCGTTTTACGGCTGTGCGGCTGACGCATGCACCCAGCGGTATCGTCGTTGTGGCCCAGAAGCGGCGGTCGCTGTCCGCCAATAAGGCCTTAGCGCTTGAACAACTAGTCCATAGATTGGATGTCCTTCATCGGCCGGTCCAAGAGAGGGTAGTAACGCACAAGACGCGCGCGGCCAGGGAACGGACGCTGGAGTGGAAGAGAAAACACGCCCGGAAAAAATCATTGCGTCGCCAGAAGCATGACGAAGAAGAATAAGAGAGGTATTTCTTTTTTGCCTTCCGGCAGGCTGTCATGCTATCGAAAGCTTTTAACGTGGGGTGTACGGCGAGAATGGAGGGTTTATGGTTAAGAAGATGTTTTACGTCGTTTTAGGTTTTGTGACGGGCGTCTTATTTGCCGTCATCGGTGTCGGTACCTTGAAGGCCCAATACGGATTTGATTCCAGCGGCAGTTATACCGAGAACACGATGACGCCGTCTCTGCCCGGCAGATACGGCCATCTGATCGCCGTCTCCGATATGAATATGTATTTTGCCGCCGATGACGGGACCGTGACCATCGTTCGGCCGAAGACCAATGGGCAATTGGATACGACCGTCACCGTGATCAAACGTTCTTAATCTCGATCAGGAAAGTCTGCATGTTGGATATTCCCCGCATCCTTGAGCAAGAGTTCAAGCTTACGACGGAGCATACGCGAAATATCCTGAAGCTGTTCCATGATAAGGCGACAGTCCCGTTCATCGCCCGCTATCGCAAAGACCAGACCGGGAATTGCGACGAAGTGGTGCTGCGCGCTTTCTCAGAAAGGTTCAGCTATCTGGTGGCCCTTGAGGAGCGTAAAAATACCGTTTTAAAGACCATTGCCGAACAGGGTAAGCTGACGCCTGAACTGCAGGGCAAGATCGAGCAGTGTCTTTCTTCCGTAGAACTCGAAGATCTTTATTTGCCTTTTAAGCCCAAAAGGCGGACGCGGGCGACCGTGGCGAGAGAAAAGGGCCTGCAGGCGCTGGCCGACGAGATCAAGGCGCTCACAGACCCGGCGGCTGATCTGCAGGCGATGGCTGCCCGTTATGTTTCAGCAGAGAAGGGCGTTTTGAATGCCGCAGAGGCCTTGGCCGGCGCCTCGGACATCATCGCCGAGGAAATCAGCGAAAAATCCGAACACCGGGATTTTATCCGGAAGTTCTTTTTTGAGAACGGGCGTTTTCATTCGCGGCCCCGCGTCGGCTTCGAGGGTAAGAAGACGAAATTCGAGATGTATTATCATTTCGAGGCACCCGTCAAATCTATCTCGTCCCATAATCTGCTGGCCATTATGCGTGGGGAGGCCGAGGAAGTCCTGGCAATGCAGCTGGTCGTTGACAAGGCGCCTATTCTGCAGGAGATTTGGAGAAGAGAAGTCCGCCTGCCGCAGGGGCCTGTTGCTGATTTTCTCAAAAACGCCTGCGATGATGCCTATGAGCGCCTGATGCGCGCATCGTTATCTGCCGATGTGCGCGTCGCCTGTAAAGAGGCGGCAGATGACGTGGCCATCCATATCTTTGAGAAGAACCTGCGGGAACTGCTTTTAAGCCCTCCGGCAGGCATGAGGCCTGTTTTAGCTATTGACCCTGGTTTTGTCACCGGCTGCAAAGTGGCCGCGCTCGACGAAACGGGCAGGTTCAGGGAGTACCAGACGATCTTCCCGCATCCTCCGCAGAATCAGAGAGAGAAATCCGGCCGCATGGTCGTAGAGATGTGCAAAAAACACAAGATCGAGCTCATCGCCGTCGGGAACGGCACGGCGGGCCGCGAAACGGAAGCGTTCGTCCGCGAGGTCCTGGAGGCATCCAGAGAGGAACTTAAACCCCTGCCGATCTGTGTCATCGTCAATGAATCCGGAGCTTCTGTGTATTCCGCCAGTCCCCTGGCCGCCGAGGAGTTTCCCGACCAGGATGTCACGGTGCGCGGCGCCATCAGCATCGGCCGGCGCCTGCAGGATCCATTGGCCGAGCTCGTCAAGATCGATCCCAAATCTATCGGCGTGGGGCAGTATCAGCATGATGTTGACCAGAAGAAACTTAAAGAGAAGCTTGAGGATGTCGTCGAAAGCTGCGTCAATTACGTCGGCGTGGAGCTAAACCTGGCGTCCAAAGAGCTTTTGTCGCACGTTTCGGGTATCAACATGCGTGTGGCGCGCGATATTGTGGCTTACCGGCAGACTCATGGAAGTTTTACGTCTAGGAAGGAGCTGATGCAGGTCAACAATTTTGGGGAGAAGACGTTTGAGCAGGCGGCCGGATTTTTGCGTATCCGTGAGGCGCAAAATCCTCTGGACAATACGGCGATTCATCCGGAGAGCTATCCTATCGTCGAGAAGATGTGCGCTGACCTGAAAATGACGGTAGACGATTGCATTCGTCATCCTGAACGCCTCTCGGGTCTGAAGGTTTCGGATTATACCGGCGGGGTGGCGGGCGAGGTGACGGTCAAAGACATCATAGCCGAATTGAGAAAGCCCACGCGCGATCCGCGCGCGAGTTTCGCCTATGCGACATTTAAAGACGCGGTGCGCGAGATCAAGGATTTGAAGACAGGCATGAAGCTTGAAGGCGTGGTCACGAATGTGACCCGTTTCGGCGCCTTCGTCGATATCGGCGTCCATCAGGATGGCCTCGTGCATATTTCACAGCTCAGCGACCGTTACGTCCGCGATCCTTCTGATGTCGTTCATGTCGGCCAGGTTGTCCGCGTGACCGTCCTGGAAACGGATCCGGAGCTTAAGCGTATCAGTTTGTCCATGAAGACAAAGCCGGAATTAAAAAAATAGAAAGGCGAACGGAGGATTTTATGAAGGACCCACGGATTGAAACGCTGGCGGATATCCTCGTGAATTATTCCGCAGCGGTCAAACAAGGCGATATCGTCATTATTGATTTTTCGGGGGTGCGGGCCCTGCCTTTGGTTGAGGCGGTCTATGCGAAGTGTCTGCGCAAAGGGGCCCGCTATGTCGAATATCATTTTTCGACGGAAGACCTGGCGCGCATCTTTTATGAAGAGGCCGGCGAGGCGCAGTTGTCTTATTTCCCGAAGCATCGTCTGGAGGCCATGAAGAAGGCGAATGCCTATATCGGCATCAGCGCGACGGAAAACACACAGAGCTATGCGGGCCTGGAGATGGCCAAGATGGTCCGCCGCCAGCAGGTCCTGCGCCCCATTTCCGACCGGCGCGTGGACCATACGCGCTGGGTCGTGACGCGATATCCGACGACGGGGCTGGCCCAGGACGCGCGCATGAGCCTGCAGGCCTTCGAGGATTTTTATTTTAAGGCCTGTAATATTGATTGGCCGGATTTTGCCCGAAGGATCACGCGGCTCTGGCGCATGGTCCAGCGGGCCCGGGAGGTCAGGATTGTTTCTTCGGATACGGACCTGAGGTTCTCAAAAAAAGGAATCCCGGCTGTCAAGAGCGAAGGCCTGCGGAATATG
>CAZAYJ010000021.1:0-12602 GCA_964489335.1 uncultured Planctomycetia bacterium | reverse complement strand
TCGTCCTCGACAACACGACCATCACCATCAGCAGGACGGGTGAGGTGAGGGTAGAACCCCTCCAATCTTCCCCCGCCCTTATGAGACAAAACAGGACAGGCCTGTTTAGTCTCAGTAGTTCTTCTCCAGCCAATACCCTTCTGGATGCGAGAACGGCTCTTGAAGCGCAGAAAATCAAGGAGTCTTTGGATATCTTGGCAGCCTTAAGGAAGGAGGTTCGCGTTACATGGATTATACCGATGTACAACGAGATGGATCGGTTACAACCTCCTGGTCCGGGCAATCCATACGGCGAAGACGCCTTGAGGAAAAAAATAAGACAAGTTGCAGAGATGCAGAGTGTCTCCTCTCGTCTTGAGAATAGATTGATTTTTGTCGATGACGGGACAGAAGATGCAGCATCCCAGAGGTGCGTTGAGATCCTCTGGCAAGATATACAAAAAGAGTTCGACGGGCGTCTAAAGCCGGACATGGTGCGTGCTTTGGCTATGACGCCTGATGAGAAGAAGAGATTAGGAAGCAAAAAAGGCGGAGCCGTCCACAGAGGTTTCCAAGAAGCTCTAAAAGACAACGGATGGGCGCATTTGATCGGTTATACGGATGTCGATCTCTCAACGGATATGCGGCAAGCTATGCTTCTGGTGAATGTCCTCATGGAGGAAGAGGGGGATGTCGCTGTCGGGTCTCGTTGGGCTCAAGGAGGTAGCGGTGAACATGTAAATATGGAGGGGAAGGTCACGAGCAAGCTTTATAATCTGGCTATCCGTGTTCTGTTGCCGCCTCTGCGCGGTATCAAAGATACCCAAAGAGGTTTTAAGTTGTTTAAGCGGGAAGTTATAGCAAAGATACTCCCATATGTGCAAGATCGAAGCTGGTCTTTTGACACGGAGCTTTTGGTTTTGTCTAAGCTGGCCGGTTTTAATCTTCGTGAAACGGCTATTGCCTGGATTGATTCCACGGAGGCCTCTAAGCTTAAGGCCCTGTCGCTGACTTCCATAAAGACGCTTTGGAATGTGTATCGGCAAAGAGGTCATCTCCACTCTTTCCATTTTAAAGAAGCAAGAAAGCAGCGTCCGGAGGCTGGTATTTCTTCGCCGGCTGAAAATTTGAGCACTACTTCCTATAATCCAACGGCCCCTGTGGTACGGACCTACCGTGGCAGGTTGACCGATACCGATTCTCCTGTTACGTCCGAGACGTTGTCCCGGACAGGATATTCCGCCTTTGAAGCTGGGTATCTGACAGGAGCAGGGGTCGTTGGGGAATTCAGCAGTCCTTCGCTTGCTGTTACAGATCTGCCTGTGGTGACGAATGAATTGTTGCATCCTCTGCATGTGGAGCGCCTGATGGCGACTAAGAGCGTGGTTAATCCCGATGACGCGCCGCTCGTTGCAGTTTCCGGCGCGGCCGGCGCTGATTTCTCAACCTTGCTCTACGCCGTCAATCCGCTTGTCTCTTTCTTTATCTGTAAATATCCGGGGCGGTTCTTTAAGATGACGCCGTCCTATCTGCAGCGTGTCATGGCTCAAGAGTGGGGGCCGTTTATCCGTCGCAATCTCGATGCAGCATACGAGGATAAATATTTCAGCGGCTATGCCAACGGCGCTTCCCTGAACACGAGGCGCGCGGTCCTGGCGGCATTCATGGTCGAGCTCAAGGCCTTGGGCGTCGACAAAGAGACCGTGCATATCGATACATATCAAGGTTATCCGCGCATCTCCTTTGTGTGGACTTATCCCGGGGCGGCGCATGAGGAGAATTATCAGGCTGTTTTGGTTACGGCTGACGTGACGCAGCCGGCAGAATACAGGACATTACTCGCATCGTTGACATTTGATGTGTATTATCAGCGCGCCGCCAATGAGACAGCCGGCGCTTATTATCATGACGGTGCGTCGTTTATCCGCGAGCTGTATCGGCACATGCGCGCAGGAGGCTATTTTGTTACGGATGATCACCTGTTTGATCCAGATGCTCTCCGTTTCTGGGATTGCAGTGCGCATTTCCCGCTGGCTCTTCCAGAGATCGAAATTCCGGGGGCCCGGGAGTTAGACCGCAAACTTTCCGATTTCCTCTATGGCAATTATGACGTGCCGCAGGCTGAGCGTCACTATGGTTGGATGCTGCGCGTGCGACGGAAACCTGCGGAGACAGATGAAGGATTTTCTTCGCCTGCCGCCAAAAAAGGCGGTTCCGCGGTTCTGCGGCCGTGGGGAGAGATCGAAGGTATATTTGAGAGACATTATAGGGGGAAGGCCTTCCCAACGCGTGAATCTTATTTTGGTCATGTCATGCGCGTCCTCTATAAGGTCCGAGAATATACACATGACGAGGATATCCAGCTGGCGGCCCTGGCTCATAAGGTTGATCCGGCCCAGATGAAGAATGTCCTTGCAGAGGCAGGGTGCGACAAGGCCCAGGTGAAGCGCGTGGTGGACGACGTCAAGATCCTTCATGACGCGACATTGCTGCCCTCGAGTATCGATTATCGCAATAAGCATGCCGTCCAGAACCGTATCGACTTGATTCTTAAGATCGCGGCGACATATGCCTTAAGAGTCCTTGTTTTAGCCGATAAGTATGCCAGCATCGCCGCTTATAGCGGTCAGAAAGATTTGTTGGACCAGGTGGCTTTGATTTACGCGCCGGTGGCCGACAGACTCGGCCTGATCGTTCTGTCTTCAGAGTTGCAGGAAGAGGTTTTCAAACATGGCCTGCCGCAACATTATTTCGTGACAGAAGCCGAGATCCTGACAGCCCTGCGCGTTTCTTCTCGCAAAGAAGCTGAGGAGGATTTGAGAAAAACGGCTGATGCCATTGGGTCTTATTTGCGAGAAAAGCTCGATGGCCATGTCCAGGTGCATTACAGAGTCAAGAGGGCGTTTTCGGCCTGGCTTAAAGTCCATTTCCGCTCCGATAATTATCCTTCGATTGCAAGCTTGGGAGATTTGCGTGGCATTACCGTCGTTCTTGAAGACGCGACTGATGTTTACGCTGTTTTGAGCTATCTCGGCGTATTTCCTCCTGACAACGAGCTGCGGGTAGCTGGTCATGTGTTTGTTCCGCAAAATCCCCAAAGGATCATTGATACCAAAAAACACAAGGTGGGTGATGGTTGTCCAATGTTATTCCGTTACCACTTGGATTTGGTTGATGCAAACGGCATGAAATATGAGATCCAGGTTTGTTCGGAGAAGGTTTTTCGCGAGATGTTCCTGGGCCGCATTGCCCATTGGTCGTTCCGGATTACTCAGCTTCCATATAAAAGGCTCCAGTCCCAGAAGTTCGATGTCGTCGATGTGAGCGACACCAAGACCGTGCAGGATATTTCTTCCAGACTGACCGAGCATCTTGAACCGTATGTTTTTGTCAACGTGCTGGATACGAGGAATATTTCTTCCAAGAAACCGCTAGCCATGGATACTCTGCGGTTGCCGGCTGGAACGACTCTGGCGGGATTGCTCGCCTTCCCTCGGCCTCCTCTTTCTTGTCCGCAGGGTATGCCGTCCAGAACTGTTGTCAGTCCTCTCGGCGGATATCTCGTGGACAGCAAAGACCGTATGGTTTTAAACGCCTGTTTTGTGAGAAGCGGCAATTATGTGTTGAAGGACGGCGATCTGATTGTCTTTTCCGAGAAAGGCGCTACAAAATGCGTTTCGATCCCGCTAAATTCTACCATGCTCAAAGATGAGAATGCTGATCTTTCATCACCCGCTTTTCATATAAAGAGCGCATGGAAATATCTCTCGCATCTGTTTGGTTCGAAGAAAGGAGATGCCGCAACAACGGCGCCGGCAGATGCCGATGTCTTTGTCCCGACGCTGCATATGGTCAACGCCGACGATCAGGAATTCAGGCAGGACCTCAGAGACGCCATCCGGCGTCTCGAAGGCCAGATCGCCCGCTTGAGGGCTCACCTGGAACAGCTGGAAGCGGCCTATGCCAAAGACAAGACAGCGGGCACGGTTTACAGCTCAGGCGAAGAGATCACGGCTCCTGAGCGCATCATCTATCTTTACCGGACGATCACAGCTAAAGAGTCCGAGGTGTCTTTACTACGTCAGTTCATTGCGGCAGAGGAGGGGCGCATCGTTGATACCGGCGATGCACCATCGTCTTCGCCGGCCGTCCGGGTCGTCATCTTTGCCGGTGTCTCGGGGTCGGGCAAGAGCACTTATATCGAGAGATTGCTTGCAGAGCGCAAAGAATCTTTTGTCTATCCGCGCCTGACGACGACGCGGCCGGCGAGGCACGGTGAGACGCCCGACAAATACCGCGTGTTTACTCATGAAAAGGATTTCCTGTACCGTCTGCAACAGTTCTATCTGGTGCGCCAGCGCCACGGATACTGGTATGGTATCGACGGCAAAGAGCTAAAGGAGGCCGAAGAGCAGGACAAGGCCGTTCTTTTTGATACGTCTTCCTATGAAAGTTTGACAATGCTGAAGGCGGAATTTCCTTCTGCCCGCACAGCCCTTGTCCTTCCGGTTACTGTTTGGCAATTGAGACGTATTTCCGAAGACAGGTTGAAATATATCTTGTCTTTGAGGATGGCGCATCGCCGAATGAATCAGCAGGAGCTGGAGATCCGCCTTGCGGAGGCCGTCAACAACATCATGATTTTTGCCGATCGTCTCGAGGAGTTTGACCTGGTTATTGAAAACGGAGCCCCGCAGGACAAGGACAGGAATTTTTCCATCCTCACGTCGTGGTTGTCGGATGTGTCTTCGCCTGCTCTGCCGGATGTCGATGCCTCGCTGTGGTCTTCGGACATCGGCGCGATGAGCGTTGCCAGGCTCGATCAGGTCTTTGACAGGGAAGCGTTGGCGCGTCTTGAGGACAGAGGTATTGTCAAGGCGTTGGATGAGGCCAGGCTCGATGCCCTGATCGGGCTTGGGCTGATCGGCCGCCAGATGAAGGGCCTGGGCGGGCTTTATTTCGTGCCGACAGTGAATAATAATCCTTACATGGAAGACAGCGACGGCCGTCTGCATAACCGTTCCATCCACACGAGCGGCCAGGCGCCTGTTTATGTCTTTAAGGGCGTTGGTTGCAACGCCCGCAGGCCGTGGGATATTTTCGAGAGATCCGAAGAGAATTTTGTGAACGGCGGCCTGATCGCTCCACGTGTGAACAGGCAGGCCCGCCGCGCCCTTGAGCTTCGCGACGCGCTCAGGCGCGCCCGCGCTGTCCTGCCGCAATTCCCCGCAGACCTTTTCTATACGCCTATTGCCAGCTGGCAGCCGTTGTATGTGGCGGTGAATACGCAGATAGGATATGACAGAGACTTCTTTGAAGCCAGGGGTTATCAGGACTTCTGCGGGCCGGGCAGATTCCTCGTTCCTCTGCATGCGTATGCGCCTCTCATGGGCATCGGCCAGTCGAAATGGAAAGAGGCAGAGCCGCTTTTAAGGTTCTTTGCTTATGAGGCGACAGATGCCTTGAGAGTTCCTGAGGTGGCTGCCAATCTTGCCGGATTGAAGGCGAAAGCCGGCATCTCCGATTCCAGGGTGTTCTTTGAGGCGACGGTGTCCCGTTACGCGGCCATCGCCGCCGTGATCCATGGCGTTCTGGATGCGGTTGGCGGCAGCCACAACGTCCTGGAGCTGGAGGGCGATTATTCTTCGATGTTCAGCGCCAAGGATCTTGGTGTCTTCAATGCTTTTGATTACGACTCCATCAGGACCCGCAGGGAATATATCGAGGAACATGCCAAGCGGCACAGTGCCGAGAAGGCGGATGCAGCGGCAGGAGAGGCCGAGTTCGAAGCAATCAAGATAAAAGAGATGGCGATCCTTGAGGCCACGATTCGACAGTTGGCCGATAACATCCTGCGTGTATCTCTTATTGAGACCAGAGAGATCGTCCGTCAGGCGATCAATCGGCTCGGGAAAGATTACGAGGCATATCGTCGTCAGCTTGAGTGCGCAGGGATTTCTTCTCCTTCACAGACAGTTTTTGTTGATGCAGAAAAGAAAGCGCTTTCCTCGTCGGCCGTGTCCCTGCACACGGAGGTCCATGACATCAAGAACAAGGTCGTGGCGGCTACGGGACTGGTCAATTTTCTTAAGAGGGTCGGTGAAAAGAGCGGTGCGCCTTACGAAGCCGCATCCCTGCAAGCCGTTTTTGAAAACGGCGCCCAAACCGAGGCCGTGTTTGCCAAATATCTGAGTGGCCAGATGAGCGATGAGGAAATTCTCGAATACCTGCGCGAGAACATCCAAAGATTTGTATGGATGGAGCAGGAATTCACAAAATGGTTCCAGGCAGCCGGGAACCTGCCGGCTTTTGCTTCCCGCGAGCCGGCCATTGCAGGCATCCGCGAGAGCCTTGAGGCGACGGTAGCGCGGACAAAAGCCCTTCTCTACACGTGGTTGGGCCGGTCGATGACATACGACCAGTTGCGTACATTCCTTGCCCGGACCGTGGAATATTTCAGGTCTGTTTATCCCGTCGAAAGCCTGCGTCTTGAGATCGCGCCGAATGTTCCGCACAATGGTGTCTTTACCTATTTTGATATGATGAGAACCCATTTGGAAGAGGTCCTCTATAATGCCTGGAAATACGGCGACAGAAGAGAGATCGTGGTTCATGTGGAGGTCGTCCGGGGCAACGAGCTGGAAGTCAGGGTCGTTAATACGGGAAGGCCTTTGAGTCGGCAGGAATTGAGAGACATCTTTGTGTCCGGCAGCCGTTGCGAAGGGGTGGAGGGGATTGAAGGTTACGGCCTGGGCTTGCCTGCCATGCGCCGGGATATCGAAGTCGTCGGCGGCAGGATTTTAACGCATAGCAATCCCCGCGGCCTGGTCTCTATAGGTTTCAGGCTTCCTTTGAACGGTTCCGTCGAAGCCCTTCCTTTTGTTTTGAACCGTTTCCCTGGCAGGCTCATCGTTGTCTGTGGCCTGGCTGGTTCCGGACGCAGGACCCTGGCGCGCCTCCTGGCTGCGCATCTGGGCTATCGCTATTTCAATCCCGGGTTCTTCATGCGCGTCGTTTTCTATTACCTGATGCAGGAGCGGCCGGATATTTCTTTGGATGATGAGCAGGCCATGGCCGCCTACATGCAGGAATTCCTGGAGTCTGGCAGGATCAATATCTGGGAGGAGCCGTTGGCGATCGACGGCACGAGCACGCTGGCCAAAGATGCCGAAGGGATCTCTTTGCGCAACCGCATCAAGCGCGCCATCGACGCCGACCCGGCCGTTCTGGATGTTTTTGATCGCTTTGCCAATATGAAGTCGGTCTGCAAGGCGCTTAACGATTATCTGATGGGGATGGTTGATAGGCTTGACGGCGGATATAACGGCCTGATTGTTCGTTCGACGGATCCTTGGCCCGGCGCCTTCAATGTGATGCTTTTGGCCGAGACGGTTGTCAGGGCCGAACGCTTGCGCCAGGACGCCGAGCGCATCCATGCCCGCGACACCAAGACATCCCGCATTGATTATGGCCGGTGGTTGTTGGCGCATTTGACCGGCGTTGCCATGTCGTCCCAAAACACGATGCCCAGAAAGCTGGCCGGCAGAGTCATGGACGCCTTGCGCCGCCAAGCCGTGCGTTCTTCAGACGATGTCAGCTCGCCGGCAGACACTCTTGAGAATGACGCTGAATGGCATTATGTGGGCCGTAATATCCGTGAGGAATACAGGCAGGATATTCAGCAACGTTTCGAGCGGCACTTCCGTTATGAGCGGCTGTCGTGGTATCTGCTTTGGTTGGTTGTCTTTGCCGGCGGCATGGCATTTCTTGCGGCGCACCAAGGAGTGCTGGTGGCATATCTTGCCGTAGGAGGCCTCTTTTTCCAGACTCTTGTGTCTTATGTGTGGCAATGGGCTCTGGACAAAAACGTGGCCAGATTTTTGGATACGCACAGCCAGACATCGTGGCTGACCTGGCCCAAAGGCGCGCAAAAGACATTTATTCATGAGCTCTATGCTTTTGGCTGGCGTACATATACCCGGCTCGGCCGCCAGAAATTCTACGACGATCTCCTTTTGACCCTGGACCTCGCAGGCAATCTCAAGATTATCCTGCCACGGCATGTCCTGCCGGCCCTGGCTCATAATGGCCTAGAAAGAATTTATATCTCCTCTGCTTATCTTGTTTATGAGCCGTCATCGCGTTTTGATATTGACTATGACGGAAATTATCTCCTCGTCAATGTGTATCACTATGAAGGCCGCAAGGCGCATGATTCTTTGAATGCCATGAGGGCCGATATCTTTTACCGCACCATTTTAAAGCAACAAGAGGAAGATCCTTTAGCTGTTTCCAAGCAGACGGCTCCCGCCGGAGAGTTCCTGGAAGATAGATATTTCAGCGTAAGGGCATTTGATCGCTCTTTGTTGACTGATGCCGACAAAGAGCGTATCAGTGGGCGTCTTGGAAAACTTTTGGCGCAGAGAGTGGCGTTGTTTCTTTCCTATAACCACATGGTGCGTGTGGCTGCAATCCAGAAGGATATCGAAAGGGCTTTGGAGAATCTTGAAGGTCAGTCTACGGAAGATATCGTTTTGGAGATCGCCGCTGCGTTTGCGATGGTCGAGATCATGGAGTATCCGACAAATGATCAGAGTCTGGTTAACTTGTTTATGTTGATGCCCAAGATTGAAGAGGCCTTCACATATTTTGCGGTTCTGCGCGATGAATTCAAGAAATTCCTGGCATCCATCAAGATCAAGAACGATGTGAGGGTTTATCTGGTGACGCAAGAGGAGTTTGACAGGCGCCACCCGGCTGCCGCAGGGCAGAAGCGCTATATTTCGAGGTCGGGGAATTTCTGGATTGTTGCCTCGTCTGAACAGGCCGTCAATGAAGCGGAGATTGCTGGGGGCCTTGCGCTCAAGCGCTACCATGATGTCCAACAGGATATGCCCGGGCAGTCGCACAAGGCAGTCGCGCTGTTGCGTGAGGATCCAGTCGCCCTGGCTGTGTTGAACAGTCTCATGGCGCTTTTGGGTTCATCTTCTCCGGACAAGCGCGTTGCGGATATGTTCCACGGCGTTCATGGCAGATTTGACAACATATCTTTGCAGGGCAACGAAGAATTGTTTAATTTTGTGACGCCGGCCGAAGCTGTGTGCATGATCAATAGTTTTGTCGCTTCTTTGCCGCAGGATGGCAAACAGGAATACGCCGGTGCCTTCACAGCAAAATTTGTCCCGGGCAGACTCCTGATGTTCGATGTGTTTGCTGTCAATTCCGAAGCGAATAAGAATATCCAATACACCTTGCGCGGGGCTATTGTGTTATTGAAATCCAAGAAGGTGGCTATTCTCTTCCAGGGCGCGCCGTGCACAAGAGATAAAGTCCGTTTTATGAAACAACATGGCTGGCTTTCTTATGATCCGCGCCAAGACCAGAACCATGATTATGAGAAGGTTACTCTTAATGAGCAATGTCTCATCTGCCAGCACTTGTTGGCAGGCGGCATGCCGGCAGATACGCCGGTGACGTTGCTGGCGCAGGATGAAGACGGTAAATTCTTCACGGAACAGGGGCGGTCTTTGGCGGATGTGGCGCGCGACGGGCTCAGAATGGACCATCTGTATCCTCTCCGGCCACATCCTGATTTTGTTCCTTTCTCGATGGCGTTCGCCCTCGGCTTGTTGTTGTCGTATTACAACCGCCTGACGTATCTCAGGGGGCGGGGGGTCGGTCTGTCTGCATTGGAGGAGAGTTTCCTCAACCAGTGCCGTCAGCTCTCTAGCCTGCAGAAGATACTCGAGATTTTCCCCTTACAGACCGAACACGATATTCGCCGCGTAAAGATCTTAAATTCTCCGCAGAATGTCTCCACGCCTTCGCTTTCGAGCCCGGTCCTAATGAGACAAAATAGGTCTGTCCTGTTTAGTCTCATTAGCCCTAGCTCTTCGTTTTCTAATATTCGTATTTCAACTTTAACCGTTTCCCAACACAGGGAGGTGGCGCCATGGTCAATTTACAGGACCTTGAAGTCGTCCGCGTCGTTCCGACAGCTAAAGGGCTTTACGTCTCAGCCAGGTATGCCTCATGTTTTCACGAATACAGTTTCTATATCTCAACGGAAGGCCGGGTGGAGGGAAAGACGTCTGCGGGTGAGTGGCTTGAGCTCTCCAGCGACGCTTCCCGCTGTCTGGAATCCAAAGTCCAGTGTGCTCTCCTGGAACAGCGGGATCCCATGGAACGCGAGCGGTTTTATTTATCCTGAAAAGAAAGCGTTTCCTTCTATTTCTTCGCCGGCGCAAGGGCCTGTCCGTGTAGGCCGGGATAATGATTGTCCGCGTCCATGCCCGAACGGGTTCTATCATTTCCTGTCTTATCTTTACGAGGGCAGGATGTGTCTGGATATCGGAGCGTCTTATAATATTGCCCCGGCTGTTGTCCTGCTTTCGAGCGGCGCCGCGAAAGTCATGGCTATAGACAGGGTCTATCGCACCGGAGAGGAAATGGTTGCTTTGCTGCCGGATGTGGAACGGCATAACGGCGATGCCTTTTCTCTGGCGTTGCCGGATAACACGGCGCGCCTGGCCATCTATCATAATTCCCTCGAAGACCTCCTCGGCGTCCATCCGATGATTTTGAGGCGGTTGGGCATCCCTCCTTATGGGTCCATAGATGCCCATATGTTGAACGGCGTTATGGAGGGTTATAACGCGCGCTTCCATCTTCTTATCCGGCAGGGGTTGAGGGTCTTGGAGTCGGGCGGCGCCCTGGTCGTCGGCACGACATTGGGTCGCTTCAACTCCATGGGCCTTCCTGCCGAAGAGAGGCAGGAGATGGTCCGGGAATACATGGTCTGGCTTCAGAAAGGGCTGCTGCGTTTCCATCTGCCGATTCATGCGATGGAGTGGTTCGGGAATGTTTACATGGTGCTGTATAAAAAAGACAGTCTCGTCCTGTCCGGGAATCGTGTCATGGACTTGGACCGTATGGGGCAGCATCCGACGGACAGCTCTTTCCTCAGCTCGCCGGCTCTGAGTCTGTCGGCGTGGTTTGGGTCAGTTTGGTCTGCCGTTGGCCCGACAGGAGTATGGCAGGCATTGCAGGCGAAGAAGGATGCATCGGCCGTCAGGATACTCAGAAAGATGAAACGCTCCGGAGACCTGCAGGCATTTTGGGAAGTCAAGGATTCTCCTTGCCATGTGGCTCCCCGGCGGATCCTGGAGCCCGGAGCAAGGCAGGGAACGATATTGACCATGCGGGGGACTCGGTATCTTTCGGCTATTTTCGAGAACATCCGCGCGGCGGAAGCATCCCTCGGCATTGCCGAACGCATCGCATGCGGTTCGCAGGAGGAGTTGACGCCCGGAGAGTTTTCCTGTCGGGAACTTGTGACCAACGTCTGGAAACACGCCTATTATGGATATTTCGCCTTCGGCTTCATGCCCGACGGCCATGGTTTGAGATTCTTGTGTTTGGACAGGGGGCCTGGAATCGCGGATATCCCCCTGGCCTTGTCTGCCGGTTATTCCACGTCGGGAACATACGGCATGGGATTGACCTATCTCAGCGGTAAGTTCCCGACGGAATCATTCAGGAATTTCTCCATTCAAAGTATTCCGCAGAAGGGAACTTTTGTTTCCTTGGAAGCAACTGTTGGCCGCGGCGATGAGGCGCTTAAAGAACAGGCGATCGCCGCTTCGGGGAGCGTCAATCACAAGATCCGCGGCCCTGACTCCGAGGGCGGCATTTCCTCGCCTGTTTGCGTCGCCGGCGCCATAGGTTTTTGCGGCAACGCGACGGATGCGATCAAGGCGGCTTTCAGCCGCGCCGTCGCCGAAGGGCTGATCCCGCTTTCCAAAATCGACGGCTACCCTCAGCTTGTCCTCTCGACCCCCGTTTCCAAAAAGACATCCGTCAACGTCACTCTGTCATTCTACGTCTTTTCTTATGATGCCATTCCTGTCGATCTGGCGGTCGGGTCGCTGGGCGAGCTTCAGGATGTCTCTATTTTTGCCATCGGCTCGCTTTTGGACCAGGAGGCCAAGGTCTGCTTCTCTACAAAGGCCAGAGAATTATTCGACGATATTTTTGCCGCCGCGGCGGATGACGAACGCCTCATAGCCCTGCAGGCGATCTCTGTCCATGAGCTTGCCGAGATCAACGGCAAGACCCACGCGGAAGCCATTGAACTACAGAGGAAGGTCTCGGGATACGAGAGGATTGCCGACAGACTGGAGCGTCTCCAGGACCTGGAGCGGCGCATCGCGGTTCTTTCGGATAATGCCGTCAGGAGGCCGGACATGCGCGGTCGCGTCTTGGCCTTCAGCCGCAAAGAGTTCACGGTAGAAAAAGTGCAGGTCGTCCTGGCCTTGCGCAACCTCGAGATCATTCTTACGGCCGTCAGGGACATGAAAGACAAAGCCGGCAGGGGGATTTTAAGTTGGATCTATCCGCCCAAGGCGGAAAGCATCGATGCGATTCTAGAGAAGGTGCTTCAGGGGATGGTGCGTTTGATATCCGAAACGGATCCCGAAGACGGGATGGTGGCGTTGTCCAAGGCGTCCATGACAGACGAGGAGAGAGATGTCCTGCGGACTCACGGGATCGCCGACGGTAAGCTGGTCAAGATTGCCGAAGGCCAGCAGTCGATCTATGACGCCGTGGTCAAGGCGATTGAT